>DASQFE010000310.1:0-3492 GCA_035633295.1 Ilumatobacteraceae bacterium
CGTTCGCCGAAGTCACCCAGTGCGCACTGATCACGATCGGATACACCAAGGGAACGGACTTCAAGCCGGCCAAGCGCCCGCCGGTCGAGACCATCATGCACCTCGATACCTGGGGCGCGCGGCCCACGTTCTCGTAACTCGATCACACCCACGAGCACGCTCGTGGGTGGACTGACGGTGCCGAACTCACCCAACCAGCCGCCGCCTGATTGAGGCCGGGGCCAGGCCGGGTGGTCAACGGTTGGTCAGCGGATCTGGCGGACGCGGCCGTCGGATCCCCACGTCGCATCGGCGGTGAGGACGTCGACGTCGACCCGCTCGGCGAGCGCAAGGCACAATCGATCCGCCAACGACAGGCCCTCGCCCGCCTGCCATCGCCGCGCTGCCCACTCGGCGTCGTCGGCGCCGACGGGTTCGACACGAACCTCATAGCTCACGAGGAGGGCTCGAACCAGATCCCAGTCACGCCCGGCCGCCCGCACCTTCTGGGCGACCTCGGACCAATTGGCAGCGCCACACATCGACCCGTTCGCCATCGACGTCTCGACCACCTCCGACCCCGGCTCCTCCTGCAGGAAGGCGAGGATCGCCGACGCATCGAGCACGACGCTCACGTCGCGTTCTCCTCGTCGGCCGCCCGACGTCGATCGGCGAGCAGATCACCCACGAGGTCGAGGCCGGAGAGCTCGTCACGGACTCGGGCTCGAAGCTGCTCGCGAGTCATCACCACGAGTCCGCCCGGCGTGTCGAGCAGCACGAGCGGCGTGCCCTCGGCCAACCCAGCCCTGGCCCGCGCCTGCGCTGGCACGACGAACCGACCACGGTCTCCCATCACCACGGAGTACGTCCCACTCATGTGCCGAAAGTAGCATCACGTCACCCAAAGTGGGTCACGAGATCCAGCGCGAGCTGAATCGCACCGGTCGCGGGCCGCCCGACGAGCGGGACGAGCACGGCGCCGGGGCAGTGGTGATGGACCCGGGCCTGGAACCGCTCGGTGAACGGTCCGCCCGATGCATGGACCCCGCCCGCGGTGACCAGCTCGAAGTCGTCGTCGAGCATCATCAGTTGAGTGGCGACGCCCCCGACCATGTCGGCGTGCTGGTCGGCCACTCGGGTGAGGATCTCGTCGGCGACCCGATCACCTGTGGCAGCCGCCCGATCCACGAGCGGCGCCAGGTAGCCACCGATCGTGCAACGGCGCCGCGTGATCGCCTCGAACATTTCGATGACACTCGAGTATCCGAGCTCGCCGAGGTACAGCTCTGTCAACGAGGTGGCCGGGCCGGTGCGGTGATGATGGGCCGCGATCGCATGGAGTGAGTCGGACACCATGGTCCACGAACCAGTCGGTTCGCCCCACCCGACGGCCATCGTTCGGAACCACTCGCCGTCGCGGTTCACGCCGGCGGTCACCGTCCCTGTGCCGATGTTCGACACGATGCCCCACGACTGGGTGCAGCCGGCCCTCAGGGCCACTTGCGAATCGTTGACGACGACTCGTTGGCCGGACAGGCCCAGTGCATCGAGCGCCGACTCGACGAGGACGATGTCGCTGTCCCAGTCGACCCCGGCGAGCCCGAACGCTGACGCCACGACATCGGCCCTGGTCCGATCGGCCGTCGCCAACGCTTCGTCGAGCGCAGCTCCGATGACCGCGGCCATCTTCGTCACGCCCATGCGTTCGTGGTTGGCGCCGCCGGTGCTCGCTACCGCTATCTCGCGACCGTTCAGGTCGGCGACGACCACATCGGTCTTGGTCCCGCCACCGTCGACGCCGACGACGACCGGTTGGGTGCTACTCATCCCAGCCGTCCCAGCCATCCGGCGTTCACTTCCTGCAGGCGCTTCCACACCGCGGGCGCCTGCGACATCGGCGGGCCGATCGGGTTGGTCACCAATGCGCGTAGCGCAGCCTCCTCGTCGCCGTGCACGGCGGCCTCGACCGTGAGCAGCTCGAAGTCCTTCATCGTGCGGATCAGCGCGTCGACGTCGGGTCGCAGTGGGCCCACCGGCAACGGTGTGACGTCGCCGTCACCGACGTGTGCCGACACCTCGACCACCACATCATCGGGCAGGCCCGGTATCGCCCCGCGGTTCGGGGTGTTCACCACGTGGGTCGTGCCGGCGCCGGACACGAGGTCGGCCATCAGCGCCGCAGCGGCCTCGGAGTAGTACGCCCCGCCACGTTCGGACAGCTCGGGGGGCTTGTGGGCCAGTGCTGGGTCGGTGTACTGAGTGAGGAGTGCGTCCTCGATCGCCATCACCGCCGACGCCCGGGTCGGATGGGCGGCCTGGTAACGCACCCACGCTGCGGTCTCGTAGTAGTAGAGGAGGTAGTAGTTCGGGATCGCGTCGAGCACGTCGATGGCATCCGGCGTCCAGTTGGGCTCTTCGGCTCTCTGGCGTTGCAAACGTTGCTGCAAGCCGTCGAGCACTTCACGGGTGCGATCAACCCCGTCGACGGTGACACCACGGAACCAGCTGAGATGGTTCAGCCCGACGTAGTCGAAGTCGACCTGCGTGGCCTCCACCCCGAGCGCTCTGGCCACCTGCGCCTTCACCGTCCACGGCACGTTGCACAACCCGATTGCGGGCACGTCGCCATACCGACAGATCGCCTCGGTCACGAGCCCCGCCGGGTTCGTGAAGTTCAGCAGCGTGGCGTCGGGCGCATGGCGCGCCACGTCGGCGGCGATGTCGAGCGCGACCGGGATCGTGCGCAGTGCGTTGGCGAACCCACCGACCCCGACCGTTTCCTGGCCGATCAACCCGAACTCGCGGCCGAGCTGCTCGTCGCGCTCGCGTGCGGCCATCCCACCAACGCGGATCTGACTGACCACGAAGCCGGCACCGGCGATACCTTCGGCTCGATCGGCGCCCCATGCCACGCTGACACCGCCGCCATTGGCTTCGGCCATGCGTTGCGCGAGCGGCCCGAGCACGCGCAAGCGGTCGGGGTTCGTGTCGACGAGATGGATCTCGTGCAGGTCGAGCATTTCGCGGCGCGACAGCAGACCTTCGACCAACTCGGGCGTGTAGGTGGATCCGCCACCGATCACCGTGATCTTCATGCCTGGCCCACGCTACGTTGACCGCAGAGGCGAGACCAACAGAAGGGGCATGACCATGAGTTCCATTCTTGACACTCCGGCGCTCCTCGGGGGCACCCCGGTGCGCAGTACGGAGTATCCGTCGTGGCCGGTCTGGGACGCGCACGAACGCGAGAACCTGCTGTCGGTGCTCGACGCCGGTGGATGGTGGTCGGGCAACGGCAGGGTCGCCGCGACGTTCGCGAACGACTTCGCCGCCTACCACGGAGCGACCTACGGCCTCGCGCTCACGAACGGCACGCACACGCTGGAAGCGGCATTGGCGGCGTGCGATGTCGGCGAGGGCGACGAGGTGATCGTCCCCGGCATGACCTTCGTCGCGTCGGCGAGTGCGGCGCTCGCGGTCAACGCCACACCGATCCTCGTGGATGTCGATCCC
>DASQFE010000311.1:0-1846 GCA_035633295.1 Ilumatobacteraceae bacterium
GCCTCTTCCTCCTGGATCAGCGTGCCGAGCTTCGCCTCGGCATCGGCGCGGGCCTTGGTGTAGTCGGTGGTGAGCGCCTCGGTCTTCGCTTGGGCGTCGGTAAGCGAGGACGCCAGCTGCTCGGCCTGTTTGCGCTTGTTGTCCAGTACTTGGCGTTCGTCCTCGATATCGGCGACCAGCGCGTCGAGTTCGTCGGTCGTGACGTCGCCGGCGCTCAACGCCACCTTGGCGAGTTCCTCACGCTTGATCGCATCGTTGAGATTTGCCGCGTCCTCGAACAGCGGACCGAGTGGAGCGCCGCCGCCGCCGACGAAGGACCGCAGGGCCATCTCGCTCAGATGCCCCCGTAGCTTGGCAAGCTCGGCTTCCTTCTCTGCGATGCGTGCTTCGGCATCGACGATTTCGGCGTCGAGTGCGCTCTTGGTGTCGATCACGTCGGTGTACTGCTCACCGAGCTGAATCGCCTGCTCTTCGAGTCGCTCCAGCTCGTCGACGATGTCTTCGACCTTCTGCTTCTGCTGGTCGACCGATTGCGCCTGCGCGACCGCCGGGGTCATGGCGGGAACGAGGAGCGCCACAGCAATGGCGATCGGGATGGCACGGAGAAGTTGCCTCATAGCTACGAGGAAACAGCCTAGCGAATATGACGAATGTGTTGCGAAAGTGGGACGAAAACTCTGCGATTCTCGTCACACGTGAATGAGACGAGGGGTCAGCTGGGGGCTAGACCCCGAACCTCATTCACTCCCATTCGATGGTGCCGGGCGGCTTGGAGGTGATGTCGTAGACCACCCGGTTGATGCCGGGTACCTCGTTGATGATCCGCTGGGACATCGTCTCCAGCACGTCGTACGGGATGCGGGCCCAATCAGCGGTCATCGCATCGTCGCTGGTCACGGCCCTGATGATGATCGGATGGCCATAGGTGCGTTCGTCGCCCATCACGCCCACGGAGCGGATGTCGGCAAGCACGGCGAACGACTGCCAGATCTCGCGTTCAAGGCCGGCAAGGCGAAGTTCCTCGCGCACGATGGCATCGGCCTCCTGCAGCAGCGCCACGCGCTCGGGTGTCACCTCGCCGATGATGCGCACCCCGAGGCCAGGGCCGGGGAACGGCTGGCGCCACACCATCTCGTCGGGCAGACCGAGTTCATGTCCGAGCTTGCGCACCTCGTCCTTGAACAGCTCGCGAAGCGGTTCGATCAGCTCCAGCGTCATGTCCTCGGGCAGCCCGCCGACGTTGTGATGGCTCTTGATCACCGACGCAGTGCCGTCGGTCCCACCACTCTCGATGAGGTCGGGATACAGCGTGCCCTGAACGAGGAACCGGGCATCGGTGAGCCCGCCCGTGTTCTCCTCGAACACCCTGATGAACTGCTCGCCGATCGCCTTGCGCTTCGCCTCCGGCTCCGTCACCCCCTCCAGTGCGGCGAAGAATCGTTCGCCGGCGTCGACATGGATCAGCTCGATGCCGAGATTGCGCCGGAACGTCTCGACCACCTGATCGCTTTCGCCCTTGCGCATCAGGCCGGTGTCGACGTAGATACAGGTCAGCTGGTGGCCGATCGCCTTGTGAACGAGGGCGGCCGCCACCGAGGAATCGACCCCACCCGACAGGCCACAGATCACCCGGTCGGACCCCACCTGCTCGCGGATGAGTTCGACCTGTTCATCGATGACCGACGACATCTCCCAGTCGGCCCCGATCCCGGCGCGCTCGTGCAGGAATCGGGCGAGCACGGCCATCCCGTGCGGCGAATGCACGACCTCCGGATGGAACTGGACGCCGTAGACACGCCGCTCCTCGTTCTCCAGCACAGCGACTGGCGCACCCGGCGTGCTGGCC
>DASQFE010000312.1:0-2585 GCA_035633295.1 Ilumatobacteraceae bacterium
GTCAGCGCCAGTGGATCCAGAAGCCGTGGGGGTGACAGGTCGCCAGGTGGTCGACGGTGCGCTCGCCGTTGCGCCAGCGCGCCATGGACAGCACCGTGCGGTGCGGGTCCGCGGGGTCGGGCCCGGTGGGGAGCTCGGGAATCAGTGCCGGCGCTTCGGCATACACCCAGGAGAGATCACGCTCGGCGCCGATGCGCTCCAGTTCCGCCAGATAGGCGGTGCGGGCGTCCGACGTCAGGTAGTTGAGGACCCACGAATTCGTGACGACCGGGTGGGCTGTCGAACCGACCCGCTCGATGGCTGGTGCCAGCGACGTCACGGCGTCACCGGCGAGGATCTCGGGTGGCGACTGTCGGGCGATCTCGATCGCCGCAACAAGTCGATGGAAACGATCGGGCTGGTCGGGCCACACGCACGCCTCCAGCCAATGCGCCTCGTCGTCGTCGGTCACGTCGATCGGGCGTTGATCGATTCCACATCGAGCGGCGATCACCGGCATCTGTGGGGGAATGGGTACCGGGCCCCGCGTTTCCGCACGGAGCACGACAGATGACGTCCCTCCCACCGTGGTGACGACGCCGTCGTGCGACTCGTAGTGGTACTCGTAGTGATCGCCCAGAAGGTTCAACCCTCCGCTGGCGCCGACGTCGAGTTGACCGAGCGGTCCGACCTCGTCGGCCAGGAGCCCGAACGCCGGCAGGAAGATCGCACAGCGTCCGACCTCGTTCGTCTGCGTCGTGCGCTTAGCGAGGAGTGTGTGCAATTGATCGGCGCGGGCCTCGACGAACCGCTTGAACGTCGGCATGAGCGACCGGTCGTTCGCCGGCCGAGGCGACGAGGTGAGGTTCGGATACCAGCGTGCCAGTTCCTGATGCGGGTCATCGAGGAGCAGGTCGTGGACGCAGGCGAACAGCAACACCGGGAGTCGCTGCGTGGGCGGCGCGTGGAGCAGGAGGCGGTAGAGCTCGGGATCACGCGAGATTCCCACCGACAGCGCGGCGTAGAGCGGGGCTCGGGGGAGCGAGCTGGTCGCCATGGCAGCGAAGTCGCGCACCATTTCGGCGTCGAGGCTCGAATCAACCACCGGGTCAGGCACGGCCCGACAGTACTCTTGGCTGCCGTATGGCTGGCACCGACCTCATCGCCGATCTCGAGGCCCGAAACCTCATTCACGACTCCACCGACCGTGACGCACTGCGTGACGCAGTCGCCGGCGGGCCGGTGGCGATCTACTACGGCTGCGACCCCACGGCCGACAGCCTCCACGTGGGCAATCTGGTCGGGCTCATCATGCTCCGACGCTTCCAGGACGCCGGGCATCGCCCGATCGCCCTCGCCGGCGGTGCAACCGGGATGGTCGGCGATCCGAGCGGCCGGTCCAACGAGCGCAACCTGCTCGATGACGACACCTTGAATCGCAATGTGGCGGCGATCAAGGAGCAACTCGGCCGGATCGTCGACGTCGATGGTCAGCGGGGCGAACTGGTCGACAATCGTGAGTGGACGCAACCCATCACCATCCTCGAATTCCTTCGAGACGTCGGCAAACACGTCACCGTCAACCAGATGCTGGCCCGCGAAAGCATCAAGTTGCGCGTCAACTCCGAGCACGGCATCTCGTTCACCGAGTTCAGCTACATGCTCCTGCAGGCCAACGACTACCTCTGGCTCCACGACAACATGGGTTGCACCATGCAGATCGGTGGGTCAGATCAGTGGGGCAACATCATCGCCGGTGTCGACCTGATCCGCCGCAAGCGCGCCGAACACGTGCATGCGTTCTCGTGGCCGCTGCAACTCGCGTCCGATGGCTCGAAACTGGGCAAGACCACGGGCGCGCGGGTGTGGCTCGATGCAGCCAAGACCAGTCCCTACCAGTTCCGCCAGCACTGGATCCAGACGCCGGACGACGAGGTGGGCGCCCAACTGCTCACGTTCTCGCTCCAGCCGATCGAGCAGATCCGGGCCGTCATGGCCGAGCACGACGAGGCGCCGCACCTGCGATTCGCGCAACGCGCGCTCGCCGACGAGATGACGGCACTGGTTCACGGGGCGCCTGGCGCCGTTGCAGCGGCAGAGGCAGCCGATCTGCTGTTCAGCGGTGATCCGACCACGGCATCGGAGGCTGCCTTCACGACGCTGGCTGTCGAGATCCCGACATCGACCATGTCGGCTGCCGAGCTCGACGACCCGATCGCGGTGTTCGTCAACGCCCAACTTGCGTCCTCGAACGGTGATGCGCGGCGATCATTCGCGCAACGTTCGTTCTACGCAAACGGGGTGCAGCTCGATGAAAATCCCCAGCTCAGCGGCCTCGAACTCCTCCACGGCAGGTTCCTCCTGCTGCGCAAGGGCAAGAAGTCGCACCACCTCGTTGAAATTTCTTCGTGACAGGGTTGCATCTTCTACTGAAGCTGCTATCTTTCATATCCGCCTCACGGAGCGGTTCAACCCTCCGGAAAGGCCACTCGGCACCAACGCCGACCGCTGGATACCCGCAAGGACACTCCTGGTCATGGTGCGTGCCTGAGCTTCGGCTCCTTGAAAACGGAAGAGAAGACAGAACGCCAGTGCGGGCAGTACGC
>DASQFE010000313.1:0-2640 GCA_035633295.1 Ilumatobacteraceae bacterium
CACGTCGAGTGGGAAGTCGAGAAAGGTCGGCCCGCGGTGCGGCTCGATCGCCAAGCGGGCGGCCTCGTGGACCATGGCGCCCGCCTGCTCGGGGTCGGTGACCGTCGCCGCCGACTTCGTGATCGACGCCAGGATCGGGACATGGTCGAGTTCCTGCAACGATCCCGCGCCCCAGCGGCCCTGTGGCGCCCGGCCGCCGAGCACGACCACGGGAGAACCGTTGAAGTGCGCCGACGTCACCGCCGACACCCCGTTGGTGATCCCGGGCCCGGCGGTCAGCGCAGCGAACCCGGGCCGACGAGTCAACTTCGCGTACGCCTCGGCAGCGAACGTCGCCGACTGCTCGTGTCGGGTGTCGATCACGCGCATGCCCTGATTGCGGGCCGCGTCGTAGAACGGCCAGATGTGGCCCCCGTTCAGGGTGAACATCACCTCGGTGCCGAATGCCGACAGAGCGGCAACTGCCTGTTCGCCTGCGTGTCCCTCGATCAGTGCCATGCCAACCGACCGTAATCCGCGCATACAGTACCGGAGTGATGCAGGTCACCCAGGAGGCCCCCGCGCCGGAACGGCAACACCAGGTGTTCTGGTGGAAGGAGGCGCTCATCGTCGCCGTCTTCTACGGGATCTACTCGTTCACCCGCAACCTCTTCGGATCCAACAAGATCACCGCTGACGGCATCCCCGACCAGGCCTTCACGAACGCCGAACGTGTCATCCGTGCAGAATTGTGGCTCCACCTCTACCACGAGCAGACAGTGCAGTCGTGGTTCCTCCCCTACCGGCTGTTCATCCAGTTCTGGAACGTCTACTACGGCACGGCGCACTTCATCGTCACGCTCGGTGTGTTCATCCTGCTGTACGTCAAGCGCGCCGACGTGTTCCCCCAGTGGCGCAACACGCTGGCCGCGATGACGGCCCTGGCGATCATCGGGTTCGCATGGTTCCCCCTGATGCCACCCCGGCTACTCGACGAGCCGTGCCCGCGCGACGACCCGACGAGTTACGGCGGTGCCTGCATCGAGAGCGACCTGCGCCCCGAGGGTGGGTTCGGGTTCGTCGACACGCTCGTCGAGTACGGAGGGCCGTGGTCGTTCGATTCCGAGGCGATGGCGTCGATCTCCAACCAGTACGCCGCGATGCCCAGCCTGCACATCGGTTGGTCCACGTGGTGCGCGATCGCACTCTGGCCGCTCCTGCGGCGATGGTGGACCAAAGTGCTCGTCCTGCTCTATCCGGTCACCACGTTGTTCGCCATCGTGGTGACCGCCAACCACTACTGGATCGACGGAATCGGCGGTCTGGTCGTGTTCGGCGTCGGCGCCCTCATCGGATGGGGCTTGCACCGGTGGAACCAGGAACGCCTCGACCGGCGGTTCGCCGCTGCACATCAACTGAGCACTTCGTCACAGTGCCGCGAATGAGTGCCCGAGTGGTCGTATCGTTGTCTCCACAATGAGTCAGATGCGACTGAACCCCCTCAACGGACGGTGGGTGACCATCGTGGCCGAGCGGGCCGAACGCCCGAGTGACTTCGCCCCGCGTGACCGCTCGGTCGACACCGACCCGAACCGGCCGTGTCCGTTCTGTCCCGGCCACGAGGAATCAACCCCGCCGGCCCTCGAAACCGTCGAAGCCGACGGTTCATGGTCGATGCGGGTGATCCCCAATCGATATCCCGCCTTCGACGGCGAGGAAGCGTTCGCCGTGCACAACCTCGGGCCGGTGTTCGTGATGGCCGAGGCCAGCGGCATCCACGAGGTCTTCGTGTACACGCCCGACCACGACTCCGGTCTGCACATGCTCGACGACGACCACGCAGTTCAGTTGATGCGGGTCCTGCGCGATCGCTTCGCCGCCCACGCGGCCACACCACAGGTTCGCTACACCCAGGCCATCGTGAACCACGGCTGGGAGGCCGGCGCCTCGCTCGCTCATCCCCACGGCCAGATTCTCGGGTTGCCGTTCGTTCCCGGCGAGATCCTCGACGAGGAACGAGCCTTCGCCCGTTTCGCCGGCGGTTGTCTGCTGTGCACCACGGTCGAGGCCGAGCTCTCCGCCGACGAGCGGGTGGTGTTCGCCAACGACGACGTCGCAGTGATTGCGCCGTACTGGAGTGGCGTGCCGTACGAGATGCTGATCGTGCCCCGCCATCACGAAGGGCACCTCCAAGACGCCCCCGACGAGAGCTTGGCTGCGGTCGGGATCGCACTGCGCAATGCACTCGGCCACCTCAACGCCGAACTCGGCGACGTCGCCTTCAACCTCGGTTTCCACACCGCTCCGCACCAGCACACCGGCCAGTACCACTGGCACGCCCACGTCTGGCCCAACCTCGTCACGCAGGCCGGTTTCGAACGTGGTACCGGCGTGATGATCAACATCGTTCCACCCGAGCAGGCATGCGGCGCGCTGCGCTCGGTGGCCGCGTCGGCCTGAGCCGACGCACGATTCGGCTTGGGGAGGCCGCGACGAGTCGGCCTCAGCCAGGCGATCGGGAGCCGAGCCACACCATCGACATCGGTCCGATGTCGATGAGCGCCGACGATCCGAGACCCTGCCACGCCTCGTCGGCGCCCGTGACCGAACGCTGCTCGTCGCCACGATGGCCGCTTCCCCACCAGCTTGCGTCATCGGTGT
>DASQFE010000314.1:0-2955 GCA_035633295.1 Ilumatobacteraceae bacterium
CTGCGCCGAGACCAACCCGTCGTTCTCGACTCTCAATTTCGAGGCCTACGACGGTGTACCGAACCAGGCCATCATTCCGCTCGATCGAGGTGCGCTCTGCCTGTTCGCGAGCGCCGATACCGATGTGATCATCGACATCAATGGATACGTCTCACCGGGCGCCACTCAGTGGTTCAACCCGGTGATCCCACGGCGTCTCCTGGATACGCGGGTCAGCCAGCCCTTGCGGGCCGGCGAGGTGTTCCGGGTCGACGTCGAGGGCAACGGGAGCCCGGCTCCCGACGCGGCCGTCGCGGTCGCCGTCAATCTCACTGGAGTCAGTCCCGATCAGGATGGCTGGGTCCGGGCCTTTCCCTGTGATGTCGCCGAGACCGAAGTCTCCTCGATGAACCCGCGGGTGGGCCTTGCCCGGGCGAACTCCGCGATCGTGCCGACGGCTGCCGACGGAACGATCTGTCTGACGAGCAACATCACCACTCATGTCATCATCGACATCACCGGATGGTTCGGGCCGCGGGGTGGCCTGAACTTCGTCCCGCTGACCCCGCTCCGGCTCGCAGACACCCGACAGGCCCACCCTGAGCTCAACGGCGGATCGGCAACGAGGATGGTCCAGCCCGGTGAGGTCTTCCGAGTGCAGGTCGCCGGCAGCCGCGGGATCGCTGCGAATGCCAAGGGGGCGACGTTGAACCTCGTCGCTACCGGTGGGCCCGCGCCCGGGTTCCTCACGGTGGTTCCCTGCGGGGGCGGCTCCGAGGTCTCGAACCTCAACTATCCAGGGGTAGGCGCCGTTGCCAACGGTGCCACGGTCATGCTCGACGGACAGGGATCGGTGTGCGTCACGACCAGCGCCCCGACCTTCCTGATCGTCGACATCACCGGCATCTGGAAGTAGCGCTCAGCGTCGAACGGAGTGGTCGGTCACGACCGCCCGGTACCGCACGGTGTGGACGCTGTCACCGGACAGGATCGCACCACGGCCGAGAGTTCGACCGGCCTGCCAATTCGACAATCCGAGTTCGGGTGCGTCCAGTGCGTACTGACCGTCGACCCAGCGGGTGAACCCGTTACCGACGAACGGCGCGTCGATACTGGCGTAGAACCGATCGTGCTCGGCGACATCGTCGCTGATCAGCGACGCAACGAAATGCGGGCTGTAGCGGTTACACAAGTCGGCGGCCTCCTCGACCGACTCGACGATCACCAACGTCACCTCCGGCGACTGCTCCCACTCCCACTCGACGGCCAATCCATCGACGTCGATCAGCGTTGCGGCGTCTTCGAATCGACCGTTGCTGACGACGTCTTCACTGCCGGCGACAACGTGGAGACGAGCCGAGACGCCTCGTTCGGCGGCAGCATCATCGAGCCCTGCCAGGAACGCCGGTACCAGGTTCGCAGCCCCGGAGCGCACGATGGCGCAGACACTGAGGGTGTTGCAGACCTTGCGGTCGAGCGACGTCGTCACCACGGCCCGCAGGACCTCCGGGTCGGCGTTGGCGCTCGCCACCATCCAGGCTCCACCACTGCCGTGCAGGCTCACTGGCGTGCCCGACTGCGACGCGACAGCCCCGAGTTCGGCCACCACGGGGCCCGAACCTCTGGCCACCGCGAGCGCCAACCGCGGATCCGTGAACAGCGCATGTCCCGCGGCGTGCGTCGGTGAGTCGATCAGGCGGACCACGCCCTCCGGCAACCCTGCGGCGCGCAGGGACGGTGTCAACGCCTGCTCGACGATCGCGCGGGCAGTACCGAGTGCGTCGGAACCGATGCGGAACACCACGGCGTTTCCGGTGCGAACGACCCCGCACGCGTCGGCGAAGACATTGGGCCGACCCTCGAAGACGAACCCGACGACACCGAGCGGTGCGCGATTCGCCTCCACCGACCACTGGCCGTGTTCGACACGTTGGATCGTGCCGCCTCGCCGACTCGGTGAGTCGCGCCAGACAAGCAGCCCGGCGATCATGTCCGCACGCATCTTGTCGTCCAGGCTCAAACGCGTCGTTGATCGCCCCGCGCCGGCTGCGCGCTCCACATCGGCCGCATTCGCTGCGGCAATGGGCGCAAACACCGCGTCATCGGCCAGGGCAGCGGCGAAGCGGTCGAAGAAATCAGAAATTGCCTCGTCGCTGGTTTCGGCGAGAGCGGCAAAGCCCGCCACCGCAAGGGTGATCTCGTGGTCGACCAAGGCGTGGATGCCTGCCGGGATGTGAACGAGCGCGCCGGTCGCCTGCACGACGACGAGCCGGTCGCCCGGCGCAAACCGTTCGGCCAGATCGGCATCGACGCGAACCACACGGTCACCGCCGAACGGGATCTCCTGGCCTTCGAACAGCCTGCTCAGTGGTGCGATCTCCGGTCGGGCCGTCATCACAATTAGCGTAGGGGTGTGCCCTCGTCTCCCGTGTACTTCCGTCAGCTCCTGTCCGGCCGCGACTTCGCAGTCGGCGATCCACTCGCCGCCCAGATGGTGAATTTCGTCTACGCGGTTGGTGACCGGCAGAGCGGCGAGTGTGTTCTGGTCGATCCGGCTTACGCGGTGCGGGAACTCGTCGACCTCGTCGGCGCCGATGGCATGACGGTGACGGGCGCCCTCGCGACGCACTATCACCCCGATCACGTCGGCGGCTCGATGATGGGCCACTCGATCGAGGGCATCTCCGAGCTGCTCGACCACATCGACTGCCCGATTCACGTGCAGCGCGACGAGATCGAATGGGTCACCAAGGCCACCTCGGTGACCGCCGACCATCTCGTCGGCCATGATTCCGGCGACATCGTCAAGGTCGGCGAGGTCGAGATCAGCCTCGTTCATACACCTGGTCACACGCCCGGGAGTCAGTGCTTCTTCGTCGACAACCGTCTGATCGCCGGCGACACGCTGTTCCTCGAAGGATGTGGGCGAACCGACCTGCCGGGTTCGGACCCCGTCAAGATGTTCGAGAGCCTGCG
>DASQFE010000315.1:0-5955 GCA_035633295.1 Ilumatobacteraceae bacterium
TCTCCAAGAAGGAGAAGGCGATGCTCGCCGCCGCGGAAACTTGGGCAGAGCACAACCCGATGATCGGCACTCGCGGCGTACGCCTCGGGGTCATCAAGCCCGGCCTCTACGCGATGCAGGCGAGGGCGTTGCTGTCAGCGGCGGCCAAACTGCGAGAGCTGGGCAAGAACCCGATTGTCGAGATCATGATCCCGCTCACCGTCACTCGCGAAGAGATGGCGCTCGCTCGTAGCTGGGTCCAAGCCGAGGTCGACGCGGCGCTGAAGGGCATGAAGAAGAAGCCGAACATCACGATCGGCACGATGATCGAGACTCCGCGGGCTGCACTGCGTGCCGACCAGATCGCCGAGGTGTCCGACTTCTTCAGCTTCGGAACCAACGATCTCACTCAGCTGACGTTCGGATTCAGCCGCGACGATGTCGAGAGCCGGATGATGCCGCAGTACCTCGAGCAGGGTCTGTTGAAGGCCAATCCGTTCGACACCATCGACCAGACCGGCGTGGGCGAACTCGTCCGCATCGGTGCCGAGCGTGGCCGGGCGACCAAGCCCGGATTGAAGCTCGGCGTGTGCGGTGAGCACGGCGGTGACCCGGAGTCGATCGACCTGTTCTACAACGCCGGACTCGACTACGTGTCGTGCTCGCCGTTCCGAGTGCCGATCGCTCGGCTCTCGGCCGCTCAGGCGATTCTCGCTGCCGGCAACTGAGGGCTACCGACCTCGTGCGTTTCGCGTCGCTGCTCGCTGATACCTCGAACGAAGGAAACTTCGTCGAGCTCGACGTCCACCTCTGGCAGTGGGGGGTCCTGCTCGCCGTGATCATGGTCATGCTCTTGTTCGACCTGCTCGTCGTTCATCGTGAGGCGCACGAGATCAACACGAAGGAAGCTGCGATCGAGTCCGCCGTTTGGATCTCGTTCGGGGTGGCGTTCACCGGCGTGATCTGGTGGTGGTTCGGCTCGCAGGCCAGCGGCGAGTACATCTCGGGCTATCTCATCGAGAAGTCCCTCAGCGTCGACAACGTTTTCGTCTGGGCATTGATCATGGGGTACTTCGCCGTGCCGCGGATGTACCAGCACCGGGTGTTGTTCTGGGGAATCTTCGGAGCGTTGGTGTTGCGCGCCATCTTCATTTTCGCCGGAGTTGCGCTCATCGAGAAGTTCGACTGGATCCTCTACATCTTCGGTGCGTTCCTGCTGTACACCGCCGCCAAGTTGGTGTTCGGCAAGGAAACCAGCATCGATCCGGGTAACTCCAAGTTCTTGAAGCTGGTGCACCGCTTCGTGCCGTCGACGACCGAGTACGACGGCCAGAAGCTGTTCACCAGGCAGAACGGCAAGCGGCTGGCGACACCACTCTTCGCGGTGCTGGTGCTGATCGAAGCCACCGACGTGATCTTTGCGGTCGACTCCGTTCCCGCTGTTCTTGCAGTGAGCCACGAGCAGTTCATCGTCTTCGCATCGAACGCGTTCGCAATTCTCGGCTTGCGAGCGCTGTTCTTCCTGCTCGCCGACATGCACGCAAGGTTCAGCTATCTCCAAGAGGGCCTCGCCATCATCCTGGCGTTCGTCGGCATCAAGATGCTGATCTCCAAGTGGTACCACATCCCGACTGGGTTGTCGCTGGGTGTGATCGCGCTTGTTCTGATCGTGTCGATCGGCATCTCCTTGAAGGTCGATCGCACCGAGAGGGAGCGCGAACTCGTCGCCCAGACGTTCGACGAATCCCATGGCGACACGACGGCTGCGCCCCCCGAGGAGCATTCGTCGTCGGACGTCTAGTCTGGATCCCTCATGGGGATCGTCGACGAAGACATCGAGCGGCTTCGGTCGACGGTGTCGATCGTCGACACGATCCAGCAGTACGTCGCGCTGAAGCGCGTCGGGCGGAACTGGGTGGGGTTGTGCCCATTTCACGCAGAAAAGAGCGGGTCGTTCAACGTCCGTGAGGAGACCGGCCGGTACAAGTGCTTCGGCTGCGACAAGGGTGGCGACGTGTTCACCTTCATCCAGGAGATCGAGCACGTCGACTTCCCGGGAGCGGTGGAGCACCTCGCTGCGAAGGCCGGTATTCAGCTCAACTACACGACCACCGGACAGTCCAAGGAACGGGCGCGCCGCAAGCTGCTCGTCGAGGCGATGGATGCCGCAGTCGAGTGGTACCACCAGCGCCTATTGACAGATCCTGACGCGCGGGATGCCCGCGACTATCTGCGGCGACGAGGGTTGGCGGGCGACGTCGCTCGCGAGTTCAAGCTCGGCTGGGCGCCCGACGACTGGGATGCGTTGTCGCGTGGGCTCGGCGCGTCGGCCGACGACCTTCAGTCGGTCGGACTCGCGTTCCGAAACAAGCGCAACAAGATGCAGGACTCGTTCCGGGCTCGGGTGATGTTCCCGATCTTCTCGGAGTCGGGGGAGGCACTGGCGTTCGGAGGGCGGATCCTGCCTGGTTCGCACGATCCGGCGAAGTACAAGAACTCGTCCGAAACTCCGATCTACACGAAGTCCAAGGTGCTGTACGGACTCAACTGGGCCAAGGCCGACATCGCCCGAAACGACCAAGTGGTGGTGTGCGAGGGCTACACCGACGTGATCGGCTTCCACCGTGCCGGGGTGACCCGAGCGGTCGCCACCTGTGGCACGGCGCTGACCGAGGAGCATGTCCGTCTGTTGAAGCGCTATGCGAGCAAGGTGGTGCTGGCGTTCGACGCCGACGCCGCCGGGCAGGGCGCGGCAGCGCGTTTCTACGAGTGGGAGCAGACGCACGCCGTGGAGGTGTCGGTTGCGAGGTTGCCCGCAGGAAAGGATCCGGGCGACCTTGCGCAGTCCGACCCGGCCGCGCTCGCGCAGGCGGTCGACTTGGCCATGCCGTTTCTCGGGTTCCGGCTCCAACGCACGCTGAACTCGCGCCCGATGGATTCGCCCGAACACCGGGCACGGCTCGCCGAGGAGGCAATGGCGGTCGTCAACGAACATCCGAACGCCAACGTCCGCAAGCTGTACGCCGGCGAGGTGGCAGCCAAGGTCGGCTTGCCGGTTGGCGATCTTGTGCAGATCGCCGAGCGCGGCGCGCGTCGACCGGCGATTCAGGTCGCGCCGAAGCGATCTCGGGGCCCGATGGAGAACGCCGAGTTCGCGGCACTGGTGTTGCTCGTGCAGGACTGGGATTCGATTGCACCGTGGTTGATCGAACCGCTCTTCGACGACGACGCCAATCGGATGGCCTTCGTGGCGCTGGCCGAAGCGGAAGGGGACCTGCAGCATGCGTTGGCAGCAGCGACGCCCGACGCCCGGGAGGTGCTCGAGCGAGCGGCCGTCGCCGATCTGAATCTTGTTGCCGACGTCGAGGCACGCACGCTGATCGGTGCGTCCGTTCGTCGAGAGTTACGGGTTCGGTCGCGATTGACCGACTCCGATTCGATCCAGGAAGACCGCGTTGCACGTCTCGATCTCGACGCGTTGAACGACACCGATCGGGAAACTGGTCTTGCGGCAGCCGATGCGTTGCTAGGTTGGCTGGATCGAAGACGGCAGGAACGCAACAGTGGGGGCTGATCCGGATCCCGCCGAGAGCTCGGCGAGTTCGGGCGCCCCGTTCGAGGGGGTCGACCTCGAGGAGTGGGGCGAGTTGCTCGGGAGAGGACGCGTCGATGGCGCTGTGCATGCCGAGGATGTTGCGCATGTCCTTCGCAACGTCGAGCTGACGAGTGACGTCCTCGTCGAGGTGCACTCGGCGATGGAGGACCAAGGGATCGCGATCGATGTCGATGTCGACCAGGTCGACGAAACGCCGTCGACGTTGCGGCGAGCGGTCGTGGTGGAGGGGCGACGCGAATCAGCGGCCGACGAGGCCGTGGAGCAACTTCTCGAACGTGGCCGTACCCGTCGAACGCGAAAGGCTGTCCCTCGCGGCGATGGCGGTACCGCGGATCCGGTGAGGATGTACCTGCGAGAGATTGGCCAGGTCGATCTCCTCACAACGGAGGACGAGCGACGGCTGGCTCAGCTGATCGAAGAGGGCAGGATTGCAGCACAGCGGATCGACGACCTCGGGGACGCGTTGTCGACGGTGGAGGAGCGCATGCTGCTACGCGCCGTCAGTCGGGGAGAACGGGCCAAGAGCGAGTTGACCCAGGCCAACCTGCGGCTTGTGGTGAGCATCGCCAAGCGTTACTCGGGTCGGGGCATGCAGCTGCTCGACCTGATCCAGGAGGGCAACCTCGGCCTGATGCGAGCGGTCGACAAGTTCGACCACACCAAGGGGTTCAAGTTCTCCACCTATGCAACGTGGTGGATCCGTCAGGCAATCACCCGGTCGATCGCAGACCAGGCGCGGACGATCCGAATCCCGGTGCACATGGTCGAGCACATGAATCGGGTCACGCGTGCCAAGCGCCAGATGCATCAGGAACTCGAACGTGAGCCAACAGTCGAGGAGTTGGCGGAGCGTCTCCAACTGGAACCCGACCGTGTGCGCGAACTGCTGCGGATCTCACAGGACCTGCTCTCGCTCGACTCACCGGTCGGTGAGGAGGACGAGTCGAATCTCGGTGACTTCATCGAGGACAGCTCCGTCGACAGTCCGGCCGACGCGGCGACCAGGATGATGCTGCACGAGGCGGTGTCCGAGGTACTCGAGGAACTGTCGGAACGCGAGCAGGAGATCGTGCGGTTGCGTTTCGGTCTCGACGGCAGCCGGGCCAAGACCCTCGAAGAGGTCGGCCAGGAATTCGGCGTCACCCGCGAGCGGATCCGCCAGATCGAAGCCAAGACGCTCGCCAAGCTGCGACACCCGCAGCGCTCCGAACGCCTCCGGGAGTTCCTCGAAGTCGAGTGATTCGCGACTGGGGTCAGACCCCAATCGCGCAGACCCCGATCGCGACGTGATCCACGGCGGGTCGGCGTTCGAACCAGAGGCATGCCGACGCCTCCCACGTCATCCGTCCAGCTCTCGAAACGATCGATCACTGCGCTCGGTGCGCTTGCGGGGGTCGTTGCAGCCGTCGTAGCGCTCGGTGTCGCCGAACTGATTGCCGGCCTGTCGCGATCGTGGCGATCGCCGGTCATCGACGTTGGCGATCGGGTGATCGACAACGTGCCGCCGTTCGTGAAGGACTTCGCAATCGAGACCTTCGGTACGAACGACAAGCCGGCGCTGCTCATCGGGATCGGAGTGACCCTGCTGCTGTATGCGGCTGTCATCGGAGCGGTGTCGTTTCGGTGGCGAATCGAAGTCGGTCTCGCCGGTATCGGGTTGTTCGGGCTGATCGGCGCCGCCGCGGCGATGACGAATCGAGCTGGAGGATCGGTCGACGATGCGCTTCCCGCCGTCGTGGGGTCGATTGCCGGCGCAGCGGCGCTGTGGATTGCGCACCGGGTCGCGCGACCGTTGATCACCCAGATGCCCGGCGCGTTGGTTGCAGAGAGCGAACGCGCCGAGGCGCGCCCCGAGTTGGGCGTCGAGTCGCCGACCGATCCTGCACGGGCGACTCGCCGGGAGTTGCTGGTTCGCACCGGTGGCCTGGTCGCGGTGCTCGCGCTGGTGGGCACGGGGGCGGGCGCAGTCGGCCGGACGATTCGCAGCCGGTTCAGTGCGGCGGAGTCACGGATGAACGTTTCGCTCCCCAAGGCGTCGAATGCGGCCGCGCCGGTTCCCGCTGGAGTGTCGGTCGGCGTCGACGGGGTGGCTCCGTTCGTCACACCGAACCGCGACTTCTACCGGATCGACACCGCACTCACGGTGCCGCAGGTGCCAACCGACGGCTACGAGCTGCGAGTGACTGGAATGGTCGACCGGGAGCTGAGCTTCACGTTCGACGATCTTCTGCGTCGTGATGTCGTCGAGCACGACATCACGCTCACCTGTGTGTCGAACACGATCGGCGGGGAGCTGATCGGCAACGCACGGTGGCTCGGTGTGCGCCTCGACGAGATCCTCGCCGAGGCCGGCGTGCGCC
>DASQFE010000316.1:0-2560 GCA_035633295.1 Ilumatobacteraceae bacterium
TCCGGATCGGGGCGAGGAGAACTTGTGGCAAGGAGAACGTTCGACGTGATCGATGTAGTGGAGATTTTGGAGCATTGGCACGCTGGCCGATCGAAGCTGGCGGTCGCGGCGAGTGTGGGGGTGGACCGTGAAACGGTCCGCCGGTATGTCGCCCCGGCGGTCGCTGCGGGGATGGTGCCGGGCGGCCCTCGCCTGTCGCGGGCGGAGTGGGCTGGACTGGTGGCGGGCTGGTTCCCGCAGCTGGTTGACGCGAAGGTTCGCAGTTTGACGTTTCCGGTGATCAACGAGCACCGCCAACGTGTTGAAGCAATGTTGAAGACGAACACCGTGACGACGGTGCATCAACGCCTCCGCGACGAGCACGGCTTGGCGGCATCGATCGCGTCGTTCCGCCGCTACGTGCATCTCGAGTTCCCTGATCGTGTCGACGTCAACGACGTGACGGTGCTGCGCCCGATAGTGGAGCCGGGTTCGGAAGCTCAGATCGATTACGGGTTCCTCGGCCCGTGGGTTGACCCGGTGACGCAGCGAGCCCGGCGGGTGTGGGCGTTCGTGATGGTGCTGGCCTGTTGCCGGCACATGTTCGTGCGGCCGGTGTTGCGTATGGACATCCACGCCTGGATCGCAGCCCATGTCGCCGCGTTCGAGTTCTTCGGGGCGGTCCCGGCCCGGCTCGTCCCGGACAATCTGAAGACCGGTGTGATCAGGGCGGACGTGTTCGACCCGAAACTCAACCGGGCCTACGCGGAGCTCGCCGAGCACTACGGCTGTTTGATCGACCCCGCTCGGGCGTTGAAGCCGAAAGACAAACCTCGGGTGGAACGCCCGATGCCCTACATCCGTGACAGCTTCTGGCGAGGCCGCCAATGGGACTCGGTCGACCAGATGCAGACCGCCGCGATCGACTGGTCGATGACGATCGCAGGGCGACGCCCTCACCGCGGGCTCGACGGTGCCGCGCCGGTCACGATGTTTGACGCGGTGTCGCGTCCGGTGATGCGGGCGCTGCCGCATCACCGGTTCGAGATCGCCGCCTGGTCCCGGCCGAAGGTCGCGTCGGACTGTCACATCTCGGTCGCCGGTGTGCTCTATTCGGTGCCGTGGCGATATGTCGGCCGTCAGCTCGACGTACGGCTCACCGAACGCCGCGTTGAGGTGTTCGACGCAACCGTCCAGGTCAAGACACACGCCCGGGTCGAGCGGGGTCGGGTCACGGACATGGCCGACTACCCGCCGGACAAGATCGCCTTCTTTCAACGCACCCCGGTGTGGTGCCGGCGCCAAGCCGGCCAGCTCGGCCCGAACGTCGCCGAAGTCATCGGTGAACTCCTCGCCGTCAACGTGCTGCACCGTCTCCGCTCAGCGCAAGGGATCATCCGTCTCGCCGATCGACACAGCCCCGAACGTGTCGACGCTGCATGTCGGCGAGCGCTCCAGGTCGGCGATCCGACCTATCGCACGATCAAAGGAATCCTTGCTGCCGGGACCGAACACGATGGCCAATCCCAACCTGATGCCGCGTCCAGCGCGCCGGCTCATCTGCACGGCCCGGACCGGCTGTTCAACCCCGACACCACCACCAGCGACGGCAACGAGGGGGTGGCGTCATGAGCCACGCTCATCAACTCGACACCGCCTTGCGAGCATTGAAGCTGTCCGGGATGCTCGACACCCTCGATGCCCGCCTCGCTCAAGCCCACGCTGGGGACCTCGGCCACATCGAGTTCCTCCACGCCCTCTGCCTCGACGAGATCGCCCGCCGTGACGCCGCCGCGATCGTCCGCCGAGTGCGTAACGCCCGATTCGAGCAAGCCACCACACTCGAGGACTTCGACTTCAACTACAACCCCTCCATCCCGGCCGCCGCGATCCGAGATCTCGCCACGCTCCGCTTCTTGACCGCCGGGGAGTCGATCATCCTCCACGGCCCCGTCGGCGTCGGCAAAACCTTCATCGCCCAAGCGCTCGGCCATCACGCCTGCCGCCACGGCCACACCGCGACCTTCACCAAGACCAGTCGACTCCTCGCCGATCTCGCCGGCGGGCACGCCGACCGAACCTGGACCACCCGCCTCAACCGATGGGCCCGACCGACGATCCTGATCCTCGACGACTTCGCGATGCGCGACTTCACCCCCGCCCAGGCCGACGACCTCTACGAGCTGATCACCGAACGCGCCGGCCGATCGCTCGTGCTCACCTCGAACCGTCGACCCGAGGACTGGTATCCCCTCTTCCCCAACCCCGTCGTTGCCGAGTCCGTCCTCGACCGACTCATCAACACCGCCCACCACATCAACATGAACGGCCGCAGCTACCGACCCAACAAACGACCCAAGCCGTCACAGGAGGCCGGCACCGAGTAGAACATCACACCGAACCGACTGCGGGAAAACCTGATCACAGCCCTGCGGGATAACGCGAACGTCGACACAGCCCTCGCCGATGTCGCTGGCGACCTGATGGGCGAACTCGTCAACGACAGCTGACCGGCACTTGTGGACCAGGGCCGACCCGTCGGCTCAGGTTCTCCTCGGGTGGCGCCTGGCCCGGCTGCGCG
>DASQFE010000317.1:0-3274 GCA_035633295.1 Ilumatobacteraceae bacterium
ACGGTGCCGATGTGGGCCGCAGTATGGCCGGTGGCGGCAAGTTCGGCGAGCACGCCGGCGGTCTCCGACGGGTCGACGCCAAAGACGAGCCCACCCGAGGTCTGGGCATCGGCGACCAGCAACTGCTGAACCTCGTCGAAGCCGCCGACGTCGAGGAACTCGAGCGCCCACGCCAGGTTCCGGCGGCTCCCACCGGGCATCACGCCGTCGGCTGCGAGCTCGACGGCACCTGGGAGGAACGGCACGCTGTTGAACTCGATGGTCACCGACACGTGTGATTCGAGCGACATCCGCCCGAGATGGCCCACGAGGCCGAATCCCGTCACGTCGGTACAGCCGGTGGCCCCGGCGGCGAGTGCAACCCGGGAGGCGACATCGTTCAGACGGATCATCGATGCCACCGCAGCATCGGCCTGATCGGGCGTGGCACGGCCCGCTTTGATGGCGGTGGTGAGCACGCCGACGCCGAGTGGCTTGGTGAGCAGGATGTCCTGGCCTACCCGTAGCCCGGCGTTCGTGAGGATCCTGTCGGGGTGCACCTCGCCGGTGACGGCCATGCCGTACTTCGGCTCCGGGTCGTCGATCGTGTGGCCGCCGACGATCACGAAGCCGGCCAGCGTTGCGATGTCCTGTCCGCCGGCAAGCACATCGCCGAGGAGGTCGGTCGAGAGCTTGTCGGTGTTCCAGCCCACGAGGTTGAGGGCGAAGAGGGGGCGGCCTCCCATCGCGTACACATCGGACACGCTGTTGGCGGCCGCCACCCGGCCCCAGGTACGCGCATCGTCGACCACCGGGGTGATGAAGTCAGCGGTCGACACGAGGGCCCGATTGTCGTCGATGCGCCACACGGCGGCGTCGTCGCCGGTGTCGGGGCCGACGAGGAGGTCGGCGGGATGGTCGGAGTTGAGGTGGCTCACCACGTGGGCCAGCTCGCCGGGGGCGAGCTTGCAGCCTCAACCGGCGCCATGGCTGAACTGGGTCAGCCGAATCTGCTCGCGGGCATTCTGCGGGTCGTCGCTCATCGTCACCCCCTCTCGGGCGGTGGGATCGGCTCGGGCGGTGTTGTCGATGGCGTGGGTGGTGGCGCGGTCACGTCGAGGTCGACCATCAGTTCCTCGGCGATGTCTTCCAGGGCGACTTGCAGGGCGTCGAGGTCGACATCGGCGGGCAGACGCAACGAGGCCCGTGCCTCGAAGAGTTGCTCGGCCGACATGGGTGCGGAGATCGTCGACGTCTCGAGTTCCTCGATGCTGACACCACGCTGGGCGAGCGCGCTCGCGACTTCGCGGATGATCCCCGGCCGGTCCTGTCCGATCAGGTGCAGGTGCACGAGTGTCGGGGTGTCGACCGGCCCATCGGAGGCCGCGAGGGCGATGCGCACGTCGAGCAGACCCTGCGCGTGAACACCCGCGAGGCTGGCCCCGAGCGAATCGACGTGCTCGTCGGGGAGTGTGACCACCACGATGCCGGCGAATTTGCCGGCGAGTCTGGCCATGTGGCTGCGGTCCCAGTTTCCACCGTGGTCGGCGATCGGGCCCGCCAGAGCCTCGACCAATCCGGCGCGATCGTCACCGATCACCGAGAGCACAAGTATGGCCATCGGGGGAGTTTGGCACGTGACCGGCATGCGGGGATCAAGGAGTGCGGGAGTCACCCCTGTCGATCGCCGTGTACCGGCCGGCCGAGGAAGTCGTCGCTGATACTGATGCGCACTCGCTCGCCGTCGAAGTCACCGCCCGCCTGGTCGAACTCGGCGACCTTGTCGGCGTAGTACCGCTCACGATGGTCGCCGAGTGACGCCGCGTTGTAGGTGAGGTACGCGGCGCGACGCGGACGGGTCGTGGTGTTCGTCTCGCTGTAGTGAGGTGTGTACGAATCGAAGAACAGCAGGTCACCGGGTTCGACCGCCACGGGACGCCAGTTCAATGCGGCAGCTGTCAACGGTTCGATGCGTCCGCGATCGTCGGTCGGCAGTTGGCCCTGTTCGTAGCCCGGTGCAACCCACAGACACCCGCTCGCCTCGGTTGCGGGGTCGAGCGGCACCATGCACGAAATGTGATGGTCGACGAATCGGTAGGCGACCGCGTCCTGGTGTGGGGCGAACCCCCCGCCGCCAGGCTGCTTGTAGTTGATCTTCTCCTTGAACAGCACGGCCGGCTCGCCGAAGAGCTCCGCCAGCGCATCCATCACGACGCCGCTGCAGATGAACCCTCGGAGGACGTCGCTGTCGTTCACGAAGTCTTCGCTGCGGGCGATCACCGCTCCCGCATCGGTCTGCTCGAAATGATGCAGTCCGGGGCCACCAGCGTGCGCCCATCGTTCGAGTTCGGTGACTGCGTCGTCGATCGTGTCGAGTTCGCCTCGGTCGAGCGCTCCGGGCACGAGGAGCCACCCGTCGCGTCGGAAGCCATCGACATCGATCGTCATGATGTGAGCTGGCGTCAGCCCGACGCTGACCCGAGGCGTTCGAGCATCGCCCTCATCTGGGCGTGGACGGCATTGATTGCCTGCAGTGGGCGCATCATCACCTTGAACTCGGTGATCATGCCGTCGTCGTCGCACGTGATGATGTCGACGCCGTTCGCATACTTGCCCTCGACTGTGGTCTCGAACTCGAGCATCGCGTGATTGCCCTGGAGGATTTCCTTGACGTACCGGAAGCCGCCGGCGCTCGGTGCGCTGTTGACGGCGTCGGTCACCGAGCCGGTGTCGCCGCCGAGTGTTCCGCCGGCCGCCGTGAGGTACATCTTGGTCACCTCGCGGCCGTGCTGCGGGGTGAAAACGATGGGCGACAGAAAGACGCAGTCGTCGTGGAGGATCGCATCGAGGCCACCCGGGAGTTCGTTGCGGAGGTGACGATGCCAGTTGGCGATGCAACGCTCGATCGGCGACGCTGAATCGGTCATCGGACCGGACCGACCTCGGAGATCGTGTACTTCTTGATGTCGGCGCCGACCACGGGAAGGCCTTTGCTGGCCTGCTGCCACTGCGCCATGTGATCGCTTGCGAAGTGTCCGTCGAGCGCGTCCTGGTCGTCCCACAGTTCGTACAGCAGGATGCGGTTGGCGTCGTTCGGATCGGGCGTGAACGCGTACTCGTGGCAGCCGGGCTCGTCGAGCGTGGCAGCGACCATCGGCTTCACGGCGTCGAGGAAGACCTGTCGTCCGTCATCCTCGGTCAGTATCGATCCGGCAACGATCAGCATGCTGCCGACAGTACTGGTTGTCTGGTGGCAGCCTCCAGCCTGTCTTTCCGGACCCGACCCCAACAGACC
>DASQFE010000318.1:0-1861 GCA_035633295.1 Ilumatobacteraceae bacterium
CCGTCGTACTTCGTCTACGACGCCGTGCTCAATCGCAAGGACCGGCCGCTCCTCGACGAGACGGCCCCCCTGCGGGTGCTCGACATCGACGAAGCCACGAGGCTGGTCGATGCCGGCGCGATGCTGCTCGACGGCCGAACCCCCGAGGAATTCGCCCACGGGCACCTCGTCGGGTCGATCAACGTCGGCCTCGAGGGGCGCTACGCCGAATTCGCCGGCTCCGTCGTGCCGAGCGACGATGACATCGTCCTCGTCGTCGAGCCGGGTTTCGAACTCGAGGCCCGCAATCGCCTCGGTCGCATCGGCTTCGATCGGGTGGTGGGGTATCTCGACAACCCGATGGGTGTGATGGCAGCGGCACCCGAGCGGACCCAGCGTGCGTCGCGGCTCACGGTCAACGAGTTCGAACAGCGTCGCGTCGACATCGGTGGCATCCAGATCGTCGACATCCGCAATCCCGGTGAGGTCGCCCTCGGTTCGGTGCCAGGAGCGACAGCAATCCCTGTGGGGCAGCTTCCCGGGCGCGTCGACGAACTCGACCCGAGCGCGCCAACGGTCGTCTACTGCGCCGGCGGGTACCGGTCGTCGGTGGCGGCCAGCCTGCTTCGCCTGCGAGGGTTCGACGACGTGTCCGACCTCGTCGGTGGTTTCGGGGCCTGGGTCGAAGTCACCCAGACGCCGGCCCGCTGACCCGCTCGCAGGAGTCGCGTACGCACGTCCCGGTCTTTCCGGACCCGACCCCAACAGACCGCGCTCCGTACCATCGAGGCCATGTGGTCCCGTGTGCGTCACGCCGCCGGCTCGTTCGTCGGCTTGCTCACCGAGACCTACGGTGAATGGCGGATGCATCGCACGATCCGACTCGGTGCGGGACTGGCCTACTACGGGCTCTTCGCCTTCGTGCCGCTCCTGGCGGTGAGTCTTTCGCTGGCGGGCGTCTTCTTCCAGCAGGACGACGTGCAGGACTACCTTGCCGGTCAGTTCGCCGACGTTCTCGGCGGCGACGCCGCCACAGTCAGCTCCGCACTCGCCGGAGCGCTCGACGGATTCGACTCGTTGCTCGGGCTCGGTGTCGTCGGTGCGGTGTCGCTGGTGCTCACGGCGTCGCTCTTGGTGCTGGCACTCCAGGATGCGCTCAACACGATCTGGGAAGTCCCTGTGCAGGTCGGCTTGCGCACCACGTTGGCACGGCGGGTCCTTTCGTTTCTCGTGGTGGTCGGCGCCGGCGCCGTGCTGGTCGTGTCGTTCGCGTTGAACGCAGTGACGGCGCTGTTCGCACGTATGGTCCCCGACGTGGCCGTGGTGGAGTCGCTCGGCGAACTGATCGGAACAGCGGCAACGTGGGCGCTCGGGATCGGCGTCATTGCGCTGCTGTTCCGCTTCCTCACCGACGTGCGGGTGCCCTGGCGTAGCGTGCTCCCGGGCGCTGCGGTGACGGCGCTGGGCATCGCGATCGGGACCATGGCCATCGGCGCGTATCTCCGACGCTATGCGGCCTCGTCGGTCCTCGGCGCCACCGGCAGCGTGTTCCTGGTGCTGATCTGGATCTACTACGAGGCGCAGATCATCCTGGCAGGAGCTGAGTTCACCAGAACGCTTGCGCAGCGGGGGATCGACCCGATCGGGCCGGGGTCACTCGACGACGACGGGAAGCCCAGCACTCTGCCAGGCGACGATGCCGCCGTCAACGTCGGCGGCTGAAGCGAATCCGAGCTGTTGCATCATCGTCAACGTCTGGCCGCTCCGGTTGCCCGATCGGCAGTACACGAGGTACGGAACGTCAGGGTCGAGTTGGCTCAGCTGATCGGCGAAGTCGGCGTCGTAGAAGTCGACCAGGACGGCGCCGTCGAGGTGGCCTTCG
>DASQFE010000319.1:0-12842 GCA_035633295.1 Ilumatobacteraceae bacterium
CTCGACTTCGCCGACGCGATCGCACGTCTCGGCAAGGACGTCATCGAAGAGCGCTACGGCAACTTGTTCGAGATGTACGAGCGCATCGCCGGCGAGAACCCGTACGTGGTACCGATGCGCATCTATCCCGCCAGCCACTACACGATGGGCGGGCTGTGGGTCGACTATGAACTGCAGACCACGATCCCCGGACTGTTCTGTGCCGGTGAAGCCAACTTCTCCGACCACGGCGCCAACCGCCTCGGCGCCTCGGCGCTGATGCAGGGCCTGTCCGACGGCTACTTCGTGTTGCCGTACACGATCGCGCCCTACCTCTCCGACCTGCTCAACAAGCCGGTGCCCGACACGAGCCATCCCGAGTTCGCCAAGATCCAAGCCGAAGCGACCGCTCGGTTCAAGCAGTACATGGCGATCGGCGGCACCAAGACCCCCGACCACTTCCACCGTGAACTCGGCCAGATCATCTGGGACTACTGCGGCATGGACCGCAATGCGAACGGCCTCGAGAAAGCGCTGTCGGAGATCCCGGCGTTGCACGAGGAGTTCAAGAAGGACCTCCGCGTCACCGGATCCGACACGAGCATCAACCAGACGCTCGAGAAGGCCGGTCGTGTCGACGACTTCTTCGAGCTCGGCATCTTGATGTGCAAGGACGCACTCAACCGCGAGGAGAGCTGCGGCGGCCACTTCCGCTCCGAGCACCAGACCGACGACGGCGAGGCTCTTCGCAACGACGACGACTTCGCGTACGTCAGCGCCTGGGAATGGACAGGCGATCCATCGAACCCGGTCGAGAACAAAGAGCAGCTCGAGTATGAAGTCGTCAAGTTCGCAACCCGGAGCTACAAGTGACCACCCTCACCAACCTCACGCTCAAGATCTGGCGCCAGGACGGCCCCGACGCACAGGGCCGCTTCGAGAGCCACCAGATTCCGGAGATCAGTGACGAGGCCTCGTTCCTCGAACTGCTCGACATCCTCAACGAGCGCCTGATCGAGGAAGGCAAGGAAGCCATCGTCTTCGACCACGACTGTCGTGAGGGCATCTGCGGCACGTGTTCGCTGATGATCGACGGTCAGGCTCATGGCCCCTCGCGGGGTGCGGCCACGTGCCAGATCCACATGCGAACCTTCAACAGCGGCGATGAGATCGTGGTGGAGCCGTGGCGCGCCGCGGCGTTCCCGATCATCAAGGACCTGATGGTCGACCGTGCGGCGTTCGACCGCATCATCGAAGTCGGCGGCTACATCACCGCACCCACCGGCGGTGCCCCCGATGCCAACCTGATCCCCATCCCCAAGCCGGTTGCGGATGCGTCGATGGACGCGGCTGCCTGCATCGGTTGCGGCGCCTGCGTGGCTGCGTGCCCGAACGGTGCGGCGAGCCTGTTCACCTCGGCGAAGTTGGCCCACCTCAACCTGCTGCCGCAGGGCCAGGCCGAGCGCTACAAGCGTGCCGAGGCGATGGTCGAGACGATGGACGAGTACTTCGGTTCGTGCACCAACCATGGCGAATGCCAGGCGGCGTGCCCGAAGGAGATCTCGATCGACAACATCGCCACGATGAACATCGACTACCTCAAGTCGAAGTTCAAGAATCGCAAATCCCTCGCCCGCTGACTCAGACGCGGAGTACGACGAGGGGCCGGACCGCGTCTCGTTCGCCGCTTCTCAGGTGACGGTGGTGGCGTAGTGGTTGGTGCCGGTGATGTCACCAGCGGTGATCGTGAGGTCGAACGTCAAGAGGCCCTTGGTGTCGGGCACGTCGAAGCGGATCCGGCCGACCTTGACCACGTCGTCGGCCGCCACCGCTCCACCGAATCGCCACCGTTGCTCGCCCGATGACTGCTCACCTGATGACCAATGTGCCACGGCGTCGACCACCGCGAAGTCGATGGGGGTGCGCACGTCGCTGATCAGATGGACGTCGAGATCGAGCTGATCGCCCGGCGCCACGAGGTCGGGGAGCGGATCGATCACCACGAGCACCGGCGCGCAGGCGGCCTGAACCGCGTCGCAGGCGAACTTCGGGATGCGATCGGCATCGAGGATGCTGGTCGAGATCGCGGGTGCCGAGTCGTTGAGCGACGAGAAGCAGAACCCACCGGTCGGGCGGTACTTCAGGCGTCGCAGCGCCTCGATCTGAACCTTGAGGACGTGGGACTGGTAGTGCTGCGTGGTGTCGCGCCACTCCGTGTACGTGTCGAAATCGCTCGGTGGGAAGAGCCGCTCGAAGGTCGAGCGCTCGTAGCCGTGTTCGCGGGTGAGGCGATCCCAGTCGAGATCGGGCCATTCGTTGACGAGTAACTCTTCGTCGATGAACGGCGCTGAGCGGGGTGGTGAGCCGGAGCCGAACTCGCTGACGAAACGGACCATTCGCGGCAGTCGACGGGCGAACTCGGCGAGGTCGCCGGCCTCACCGTGGTGCCACCCGAACCAGAGGTGGCTGTCGGTTCCGTCGAGCTGAGGAAAGTGGGGAAGGACGCCCGAATGAGCAACGACGTGACGTGTGGGGTCGGCCTTCTCGAGCGCGCGCTTCACCCAACGGTCGAGCACGCTGCGATTCCAGCTCGGCAGCTGGGCGGTTGCGATGGTGCGCAGCTGACGGCTCCAGCGGGGCGGGCCGTCGTCGGCGTTCGCCCCGCCGGGATCATCGTGCGCGTTCCACATCGCAATCGACGGATGGTGTCCGAGCGAGTCGACCGCCGCACGCGCCTGTTCAACCGCCTGCGCGCGCACCGACCGGGCGTGGCCCCATTGCAGCGGGAAGTCCTGGAGGAGCAGCAGCCCGAGTTCGTCGGCGATGGCGTAGACCTCGCGATCGGCGATATGGCCGTGGATGCGAAGTGCGTCGAGCCCGAGGTCGATGGCCGCCTGGAGGTCGCCGCGGATCCGCTCGGAGGTGGCGTCGGCTGGCAACTCGGTGACCGGGAGGTAGTTGGCCCCCTTGATGAAGATGCGTTCTCCGTTGACGGTGCACTGCCAGTTGTCCCACGTGATCTGGCGGAGCCCGGTTCGTCGACGACGCCGGTCGCTCACCTCGTCGTCGATCAGCACGTCGACGGTGACGTCGACGAGCGGCTGCTCGCCGAGCGCCCGCGGCCACCACAGTGCTGGATCGGTGATGTCGATGTTCCACTCGATCTCGTTCTGGCCGGATGCAACGACGAGCCGCGACTCGTCACTGACGTCACCGCCGATGGAGGTGAGGATCGTCACTGCCACTTCGCGGTCGCTGTCGAGTCGAGCGGAGATGCGCAGGTGGGCGCGTCGTTCGTCGGCGTCACGGCACAGCACCCGAAGGCGGTCGATTCTGACCGGCCCCGTGTCGAAGCACTTGACCGGCCTCCACAGCCCGCCGGGATTGGCCGTCGATGTCGGTGACTGGAACACGCCGGTGATGTTGCGCCGACCGGTCGTCGACGTCTGCGGCGAACAGGTCACCTCCACGGCAAGGACGTGGTCGTCGGCGAATCTCGACAGCGTGGTCACATCGAACGTGTGCGGGAAGAAATAGCCCTCGGGGTCGCCGAGATAGGCGCCGTCGAGCCAGACATCGGCCTGATAGAACACGCCGTCGAGCGTGATCCAGCGTCGCCGACCGTCGGGTGGCGGCGCGGCCGTGAACGCGTGTCGGTACATCACCGGGCCGTCGGAGGTGGCGAACTCGTCGGTGTTGCGCCAGTGGCCGGGGACCGGAACCGGCGTCCACGTGCTGTCGTCGGTGTCGAGGCCGATCCCGCTGCGTCGAACGTCGTCGTCGGCGACGGCTGCCAACCAGACGCCCGACAGTTCCATCGTTCGGATGGTACTCAGCATCGTCGTGAGCGGCGTCGCCGCTCCGCGAAGCGCGTTCGCGGCCGGAGCGCTAGGTTCAGGCCATGGCTGACACGGCAATGGATCGACCGACTGATCACGCAGCAACGCTCGGTGAGTTGCGGGCGTCGGGGTGGGTGTCGCGGCCGGTCAAGCAGGAGGTGCGTGAGCACGCCATCGAGAAGGTCGCCGCTGGTGAGCCGTTGTTCGCCGGCGTGGCGGGCTACGAGGACACAGTGATGCCGCAGCTGGAGAACGCGCTCCTGGCGGGCCACGATGTGATCTTCCTCGGCGAGCGAGGCCAGGCCAAGACCCGCATGATCCGGTCGCTGACGGGGCTGCTCGACGAGTGGATGCCGATCGTTGCAGGGAGCGAGATCAACGACGATCCGTACTCGCCGGTGTCGAAGCACGCCCGCGACCTCGTGGCCGAATTGGGCGACGACACGCCGATCCACTGGGTGCACCGCAGCGAACGCTTCGGCGAGAAACTGGCCACACCCGATACCTCGATCGCCGACCTGATCGGTGAAGTCGACCCGATCAAGGTGGCCGAGGGACGCTACCTCTCCGACGAGTTGACGCTTCACTACGGACTCGTTCCGCGTACGAACCGAGGCATCTTCGCCATCAACGAACTGCCCGACCTCGCCGAGCGGATTCAGGTCGGGATGCTCAACGTGCTCGAGGAACGTGACATCCAGATCCGTGGGTACAAGATCCGTCTGCCGCTCGATGTGATGCTGCTGGCATCGGCGAATCCGGAGGACTACACGAACCGGGGACGGATCATCACCCCCTTGAAGGATCGTTTCGGTAGCCAGATCCGCACCCACTACCCGCTCGAAGTGCATACCGAGGTCGAGATCATGCGCCAGGAAGCGGTGCCGCTGAACATCACCACTGCCGCCGGTGACATTCAGGTCGATGTGCCCGACTACCTGGCCGACGTGGTGGCCACGTTCAGTCATCTCGCTCGCGCCAGCAATCACGTCAACCAGCGCTCCGGTGTGAGCGTCCGTCTCAGCGTCGCCAACTTCGAGGCGCTTGCGGCCAATGCGCTTCGACGTGGTCTGCGGGCGGGCGAGCGCCATGTCGTGGCGCGGGTCGACGACCTCGACGCGCTTGCTGCGAGCTCGATGGGCAAGATCGAGATCGAGTCGCTCGACGATGGCCGCGAGGGAGCGATCATGGAGAACCTCATCAAGGGTGCCGTGCTCAGCGTGTTCAAGGAGATCGTGCCGCCCGAGCAGACGCTTGCAGTCATCGGTGCTTTCGAAGACGGTGCCATTGCCCACACGGGCGCGGGTGTTTCCACCGAGGATCTGGCTCGCCTGGTGGAGGAAGTCGATGCGCTTCGTACGCCGGTCGCGATGCTGACGGGCGGCGACGAATCTCCGGCTGCCGTAGCCGCCGCCGTGGAGTTCGTTCTCGAAGGCCTGCATCTCAGCAAGCGTCTGAACAAAGACGCCAGCGGCGCCAGCGCCACCTACCGCGGCCGCACCTGAACCATCAACACGTCACACCGTGCCGGGTCAAACGTGACGCCACTCTTGCGACCGGCCCAATCGTCACGTTTGACCCGGCACCGTGTGACGGAAGGGCTTGGCGGCGGGGGTTGGGTTGCGGTCGGGGTCGAGGAGACCGGGCGGTGAGTCGGGCAGAGAGATCGCCGGTTCGAGAAAGCACACGTCGACCTTCACGCCGTCGGCGGTCGCGTCGTCGAGTGACGTGACCAGCTGATCCACGATCAGTGCCGCAGCGTCGAGATCGTCGTGGTCCGGGCAGAACCCCGTGATCACCACCGGCCCGTCGAAGTCGTCGGCGCCGTCGCGGACCGCCTGTCCCCACTGCGTCGAGGCCGTCTCGAGTTGTCGGTCGCCGATGGCTTCGTCGTGCTCCCACGGTGTGGGGAGTGAGATCCCGAGGTACGACGCGCATCCGACGTACTTCTCGATCGAGGTCGTCTCCGCCGACACCGATGCGACCACGGGGGAGGTTCCCTCGAGGATGCTCCATGTGTCGCGCCATGGCTGTGCCGGAGCGCCACGAGGGATCTCGGCGAAGGGCACCCACCCTGCCACGCTGTCGCCAAAGCGCTCGGCGATGCGCTCGACCCAGCGCGGCCACCACGTGGCGAACGTCTCGTCGTCGTCGAAGCCGCCGTCGTTGTCGAGCCAGCGCGGGATCGACCCGTCGTGGAGCGTGGCCCACACCCGCAGGCCGATCACATCGGCGGCCGCCAGCATGTGCTCGTAGCGCTCGGCCCAGTCGCCGTCGAGGTCGGTCGGACGAGGTTGGAGTCGCGCCCAGTCGAGCGTGAGCCGCACGTCGGTGATGCCGACCTCGTGCAGTGCTGCGAGGTCATCGGGCCACTGCGAGATGAATCCGTTGCCAGCAGTGAGGCCAACGTCGGAGTTGTCGGCGTACCCCAGCGTGCTCACGGTCGTCAATGCAGCTCCGCGCCGGAATGACATCAGGTTCGAATTCCCGTCGGTCAGATGAACGGACTGCGAGTCCACAGATCGGACGTGTCGACACTGGCGGGTGCCGGAGTTCCGACGAGTTCGACGACGTCGATCGGCCCCGGGAATCCTCGCAGTTCGACCTCACCGAAGGGCTCGGCGCGCACTCCCTCGGGGAGTCGTTCGAGCTGCATCGTCGGCATCAGCACCTCGACGCCCTTGGCGCGGTCGCACAGCCTCGCGGCCATGTTGACCGCCGAACCGATGTAGTCGTCACCCTCGAACAACAATGCATGACCGGTCGCCAGACCGGCGCGGATGGTGAGCGGAGCGCATACATCGGTTGCCTGTTGCTCGAGATCGAGGACGAACTCGACGGCATCTCGTTGCTCGACTGCCACGATCATGCAGCCATCGCCGAGCCACTTGGCGATGCGCACACCGCGATCGGAGGCAACGGTACGAACGATGCCTCGGAACGTGCTGAGGACGCGGCCAGCTGCATCGTCGCCGAATGCCGCGGTGTAGTTCGTGAAACCGGACAGGTCGACGAACACGAACGTGCGGGGGACACGCATAACCATGATGTTATTGGCTCCGAACGGCGAAGGGGCGGACGACCCGTTAAGTTCCCTTCATGGCACAGCGGTTCATGTACTCGCGGTGGGATGGAACACAGACCGGCTTCGAGTTCGACGCCGACGCTGCCTTCGACGAATTGACCGACGAGCTCCTCTACCACGGCGATGTCAATGCGGCGTTGCGGCGCATGATGCAAGAGGGCATGCGTGATCGCAACGGCGAAGAGCTGCAGGGGATCCGTGAGCTCCTCGAAAAGCTCCGACAAGAGCGCCAGCGCCGTCTGGAGAACTCCGACCTCGGAGGTGTCTACGACGAGATCAAGGCCCAGCTCGACGACATCATCGACGAGGAACGCCACGCCGTCGAGAACGCCCGCAACGACGCGCTCAACTCCGGCGACGAGCGGCGGGCGCAGAATGCCCAGTCGGCTGCCGACGAGCGGAACATGCGTCTCGACCTGATGCCCGATGATCTCGCCGGCAAGGTCCGCGAGCTCGACTCGTACAACTTCGAGTCGAAAGAGGCCAAGCAGCGGTTCGAACAGCTCATGGACAAGCTGCGCGAGCAGCTGATGCAGCAGATGGTCGACCAGATGTCGGGTGCAATGTCGAACATGACGCCCGAGGACATGGCGCGCATGAAGGACATGATGGCCGCGCTCAACGAGATGCTCGAGAAGCACCAGCGCGGCGAGGACCCGGGTTTCGAGAAGTTCATGCAGGAGTACGGCGACTTCTTCCCCGAGAACCCCGAGACGGTCGAGGAACTGCTCGAACAGATGGCCAAGCGCATGGCCGCCATGCAGGCGATGATGAACTCGATGACGCCCGAGCAGCGGGCGCAGCTCCAGCAGCTGTCCGACCAGTTGATGGAGGACATGGACCTGCAGTGGCAGATGCAACAGCTGTCGGGAAACCTCCAGCAGATGTTCCCGCAGCTCAACTGGAACGAGAGCTACGACTTCGAGGGCCAGGATCCCATGGGGTTCCAGCAGGCAATGCAGGCAATGCAGGACATGGGTGACCTCGACCAGCTCGAGAACCTCTTGCGCAATGCGTCGAGTCCCGCTGCGCTCGCCGAGGCCGACATGGATCGAGTTCGCGATCTGATGGGCGACGATGCCGCCCGTTCACTCGAACGGTTGGCCGAACTCACCAAGATGCTGGAGGAGGCGGGCCTCATCGAGCAGAAGGAAGGCCGCCTCGAGTTGACGCCGAAGGGATTGCGCAAGATCGGCTCGAACGCCCTGCGCGACCTCTTTTCGAAGTTGGCCAAGGACACCGTTGGTCAGCACCAGACCTCGAACCTCGGCCAGGGCCACGAGCGCACCTACGACACCAAGGCCTACGAGTACGGCGACCCGTTCCAGCTCGACCTCAACCGGACCATCCGCAACGCAATCGGGCGCTCGGGTGGCGGTTCGCCTGTTCAGCTCGACCCGTCCGACTTCGAGATCGAGCGGACGGAGCATCTCACCCGATCGTCGACGGTGTTGATGCTCGACCTGTCGCTGTCGATGCCGATGCGCGACAACTTCCTGCCGGCCAAGAAGGTTGCGATGGCGTTGCACAGCCTGATCACCTCGCAGTTCCCTCGGGACTATCTCGGCATCGTCGGGTTCTCCGAGACAGCGCGGATCCTCACCGCCGAGCAACTCCCCGAAGTGTCGTGGGACTTCGTGTACGGCACGAACATGCAACACGGCTTCCTGCTCGCTCGCAAGCTGCTCGCCCGCGAGTCGGGCACCAAACAGATCATCATGATCACCGACGGTGAGCCGACGGCGCACATCATGGACAACGGGATGCCGTTCTTCAATTATCCGCCAGTCCGCGAAACCGTCGAAGCCACGCTGCGTGAGGTTGTTCGCTGCACCAAGGAGCAGATCCGGATCAACACCTTCGGCCTCGGTGCCGACGGTTCGCTCCGAGCCTTCATCGAGCAGATGACGCAGATCAACCGGGGTCGAGCATTCTTCACCACGCCGGAGCATCTCGGCGACTACGTGCTCGTGGACTACATGGAGGGCAAGCGCGCCCTCGCTGCTCGCGGGCGTCGCGCCGGCTGATTCGCGCGTTGCGCGCGAATTCCTGAAATCCCCCCTTGCGAAATCCACGTGTGGTATGGCAGAATGACGGCACTGTAATTACATCGCTGTCGATCATTCGTTTGGGGGCGGGTGATTGCGCCCAACGTATTGCCCACGGGCCTGCAGGAGGTCCTCACATGCAGTTCATCACCACATCCAGTATCACGGTCAGCGCCATCCCGGTCGAGCCCGATCCCGATTGGCATGACTACGCCAACTGCCTGGGTGTCGACCCCGATCTGTTCTTCCCCGAACGTGGTGCATCCACCCGTGAGGCCAAAGAGGTCTGTCGTGGGTGTGAGGTGCGTCATGATTGCTTGGAGTTCGCTCTCCAGAACGGCGAGAAGTTCGGGATCTGGGGTGGGCTGTCCGAACGTGAGCGTCGGCGCATCCGTCGCCAGCGCGCTCAGGTTGCCCGAAGCACCATCGGCGCCTGACGAATTCGTCGGGTGGTCCGTGGCACCAGATTTCGTGGGCTAGAGTATCGATATGCCTGGTGGCCCCGAGTTGATCATCATCCTGGTCGTTGTCCTGGTGCTCTTCGGCGGCTCGCAGCTGCCCAAGCTCGCAAAGAACCTGGGCAAGGCGCAAAAGGAATTCAAGGACGGGGTTGGAGAAGGCGTGGCTGCGTCGACTGACCAGCCCGCGGCGCAGCCGTCATCGCCGACTCCGCCGCCGCCACCCCCCGCTGCACCGCAGTAGTCGCGACCGCCCTGCCCAGAGCCGGCCAGGGCAGCGTGATCGGCAATGAAATCAGACGTTCGATTCGGCGCGGCGGCGTTTGAGGATTCGTCGGCGCTCGCGCTCGCTGCAGCCGCCCCACACGCCGTGGTCGATCCGCTCGTCGAGGGCGAACTCCAAGCATGTATTCGCGACTGGGCAGTCGCGGCAGATCTTGCGGGCCCGATCGACACCGACGCCGTCGCTCGGGAAGAAGGTGGCCGGCGGGTGCAGCCGGCAGTTGCCCTCGGCCATCCAGGCCGTGATCGAGTCGGGGTCGTGCGGGGCGTTGCCGAGTTCGGCTGGGCGTTCGGCGGCGACGTTGATGGTTGTGGTGGAGGTGCGCTTGATCATCAGGAGACCTTTCCGACCAGTTGACCGGGGGGTCGTGGTCGTTGTGTTGGCTGTGGAGGACGTTGGTGCTTTGACGTTGCGACCGAACGAGCGGTTCCCGCTTCGAGGGAACTTTTGCTGTATTGACTGAATGTTGCGATGTTGAAGTCAAATCGTAATGCATCCGTAATGCAATTACCAGCACCGTTCGGGTCAACGTCGGTCCGGTAGCATCGTCGACCATGACCGACCTCGCCGAGACCCAGGCCCCGCGCGCCCACGCCCGCATCGTGTACCACGGGCCGGTGGCGCCGCACTGGGAGGTGTACGGCGACTGGGGTGATCGGCAGGTACTCGACGAATTCCGCGCCCGCGTGTTGGCTCGGCTGGTGCTGCTGCCACGCGACGATCCGCAGTTCCGCCGCAACCGGGAGCGCATCGTTCGCGACGCCGAGCGTGAGCTCATCACCATCGAGTGGGACCTCGGCTACGCCGAGGACATCTGATCGGTCGCGAGCAGGTCGCAGGCGGCGGTTTCGTGGTGACCGACGAACGCTTCCTCAATCGAGAACTCAGCTGGTTGGCGTTCAACGACCGCGTCCTGCAACTCGCAGCCGAACCCGGTATAGCGGTGCTGGAACGGGCCAAGTTCTGCGCAATCACGGCGACCAACCTCGACGAGTTCTTCCAAGTTCGTGTCGCCGCACTCAAGGACCAGATCGAAGCGGGCATCGACCGACCGTCACCGGACGGGCGCACGCCAGCGCAGACACTCGCCGAGGTCGGCCACGCCGTCCTCGAGCTCATCGATCGCGTCGATTCGGTGTTCGTCGATCGGCTCGTTCCCGAGCTGCGTGAGGCGGGTGTCGACATCATCTCGTGGGCCGATGTCACCGAGGATGAACTCGAGTCGCTCGACCTGTGGTTCGAAGAGCGCGTGTTCCCCGTTCTCACACCGCTGGCGGTCGATCCGGGACACCCGTTTCCGTACATCTCCGACCTCGCGCTGTCGCTTGCGGTGAACGTGGCCGACCCCGAAACCGGCGACCGTCGGTTCGCCCGTCTCAAGGTGCCGAAGCTCTTTCCCCGACTCGTCGAGCCCTCGCCCGGTCGCTTCCTGCCCGTCGAGCAGCTCATCGCGGCGAAGCTCGACCGGCTCTTCGTGGGCATGATCGTTGAGGACTGGGCGCCGTTTCGCGTCAGTCGCAATGCCGACCTCACCCTGGAGGAAGAGGAGGCCGACGATCTCCTCGAAGCCGTCGAGATGGAGCTTCGGCGCCGTCGGTTCAACAAAGCCGTCCGCCTCGAGGTGTCGCACGACATCGGCGCTGAGGTGCTCGAACTGCTGGTGCGCGAGCTCGACCTGACGATGGACGATGTCACATACCATCGTTCGCCGCTCGATCTGAGCTGTCTGTGGCAGCTGCTCGAACTCGACCGGCCCGATCTCAAGGACGAGGCGTGGCCGCCGGTCACAGCAGGACGAATCATCGCTGCGGAGGAGACCGACCGTCCGATCTTCGACGTCATGCGTCATCGCGCGCTGATGGTTCACCATCCCTACGAGAGTTTCACCAGCAGCGTCGAGGCGTTCATCTCGCAAGCGGCCGACGACCCGAAGGTCCAGTCGATCAAGATGACCCTGTACCGCGCGGGCGGCGACAGCGGAATCATCCGCAGCCTCATGCGGGCGGCGGAACGAGGGGTGCAGGTCGCGGTGCTCGTCGAGTTGAAGGCCCGATTCGACGAGGCGAACAACGTCCAGTGGGCGCGCCAACTCGAACGATCGGGAGCGCACGTCGTCTACGGCATGGTCGGGTTGAAGACGCACAGCAAAGTGGCGCTGGTCGTTCGCGACGACGGCGACCAGCTTCGGCGCTACGTCCACATCGGCACCGGGAACTACAACGCCAAGACCGCCCGGATCTACGAGGACATCGGAGTGCTGACCTGTGCCCCTGACATCGGCGACGATGCCGCCCAGCTCTTCAACCATCTCACCGGCTACAGCAGATCCGACGATTATCAGAACCTTCTCGTCGCCCCACGCGATCTTCGCCGTCAGCTCGTCGACCTGATCGAGCATGAAGCGTCGTTCGGACCCGACGGCTACATCACGCTGAAGTGCAACTCGATCGCCGATGACGAGCTCATCGAGTCGCTGTACGCCGCCAGCGCCGTTGGTACCCGCATCGACCTGATCGTGCGTGGCATCTGTTGTCTGCGCGCCGGGGTCCCGGGGCTGTCGGAGAACATCCGGGCGCGCAGCATCCTCGGCCGTTACCTCGAACACAGCCGTATCTACCGGTTCGGCCACGGCAACGTCGTGCAGGGCGAGCGGCTCGCCGGCGCCACATCCGATGCGGTCTATCTGATCGGATCGGCCGATCTGATGCCGCGCAACCTCAATCGCCGCGTCGAGGTGATGGTGCCGATCCAACACGCACGGCACACGGCGTCACTCGATCAGGCCCTCGGGTTCGCGCTGGCCGACGACATCGTCCGCTGGGAGCTGCAGCCCGACGACACGTGGTCGCGTCTGGGCGCCACCAACTCGTTCCAGCCGCATTCGCAAGAGCGGATGTACCGCTGGACGGTCGAGCAACAACTCGCCGGCCGCACCTGAGCCGCACCTGAGTCGCACCTTGAGTCGCACCTTGAGTGGTCACTTCTTGAGGTGCACGACGGACAGTTTGCCCATTGGACAGCTTCCGTTCACCGTTCGTTCATCTCAGGGCGGGTCTGAGTTCACCTTGGTGTCGTAACTTACGCTTCGGAGACGCGCAACGTCGCATGACGATGCCCGTCCATGAACAGAACATGTCCAATTAGAACCTA
>DASQFE010000320.1:0-2039 GCA_035633295.1 Ilumatobacteraceae bacterium
GCGTCGTACGTTCGCCGGTCCGGCGCACTCGGCCAGCCTCGCGTGCGGACGCTCCACGCCCACTTCCATGGACGGATCCGGGGCACCCCGACCAAGCCGTGGATGACCTTCACCGGCGAGCAGGTCAACACCTGGGGCAACCGTCCGAACCGGCTGTTCCTCATGGATGCAGAATTGTTCGGGCTCCCGGTCGAAGTCCTCCACGTGTTCGAGGCGGGTGAGGCCACGATGCGGGTGCGCGCATTGTCGTTGTTCACGATGGTCGACGCATCGGGACCCGACATGAACAGGGGCGAAACCGTCACCATCTTCAACGACTTGTGCATCCTCGCCCCCGGCGCGTTGATCGACGCCCCAGTCACCTGGCACGTCCTCGACGAACACCGAGTTCGCGGCGACTACACCTACGGCGTCAACACCGTGACGGCCGAGTTGAGCTTCAACGACGACCACGAGCTCATCGACTTCTGCTCCGACGACCGAAGCGCCGTCTCGACCGACGGCGAGACCTTCACACCGCAACGATGGTCCACCCCGATCTCCGGCTACCGCACCGTCGGTGCGTCGCACCTCGGCACCGTCGGTGAAGCGCACTGGCAGGCACCCGACGGCGAGTTCGCCTACCTCGAGTACCGCCTCGACGACATCACCTACAACCCAACCGACCTCAGCGAGCTGCCGGCGATGAAGCGCACATGACCTCCGAGCACGAAGAACCGTCGCACTTGGGGCGGCAGGTGATCGGTCAGGTCGGCGGCGTCCTGGCCGACGTACCGGTGTTCATCACGGCTCCGCTGTACCGGCGGTGGCATCTTCGTTGGGGCTCGACCGACGACGAGGTTGCGTCCGCCATGCCAGGCGATGCGATGTTTCCGAACGCGCAGTTCGTGTCGACGCGATCGATCACGATCGACGCTGCACCCGAAGCGGTGTGGCCGTGGCTGGTGCAGGTCGGCTGTGGCCGCGCCGGGTTCTACAGCCACGACCTGCTCGACAACCTCGCCCGTCCGAGCGCGACCACGATCCTGCCCGAACTACAGCACCTCGAGATCGGTCAGTGGATTCCGATGTCGCCGTCGCCGACGCCGACCGACCAGACGGCGCTCCGGGTGGATTCCTTCGAGATCGGGTCGTGGATGCTGTGGACCAAGCCGGACAGCACATGGTCGTGGCGACTGACGCCGACGACCTCGGGAGGTACACGCCTTGTTGCGCGCATCCACGCGGTGTACGACTGGTCCCATCCACTGAGGGCGGTCCTGGGCGTCGTTCTGATGGAGTTCGGCGACTTCGCGATGATGCGGCGAATGCTGCGCGGGATCAAGAGCCGAGCCGAATCGATCGACAACGACGCTGAACCCTCGGCCGCACACGTCGGCCGCATGTGAATCCGGTACGCCTCACCGCGCCATCTGGTGCGCGTGGGCGTCTGCGACGACGAGCCCGGCGTTCCAACCGGGTGCCCGGCCACCCTCGGGTGGCGCAACGTTCGCAGTGTCGATGCCGGACCGGCGCAGGATCCACGAAGTCACCGAGTTCGAGTTCCACATCTCGCCGGCGTCGAGGGCGTCTCTCCCCCACACCGGTGTGGGCACCGATGGCACGAGGTCGAGAAGTCGTTGTGCGTCGGCAGGCGCGAGCTGCAGGGTCGTGGTCGCGGTGGCATTGTCGGCGTCGGGGATGACACCGTCGTGCCAGCGGTGGATCTCGTAGCGGAAGATCCGCAGTTTGCCAAGCCATGCGCAGCCGACAGCGCCCTCGGCCACGACCCCACGCCGTTCGCCGTGCCCGTTAGCAACTGGTGTCATCTCGATCACGTAGCGACCGTCCGGAACCGTCACGATGAGCGCCGAGTGGTAGAGCGCGCACGCTGGACGACGTTGGACCAAGGCGGCGAGGGTTTCGTACACGCGGCCGCTGATACGGACGACCTGCTGGCCGGCACCGAGGGGTATCCACAGGATCTCGACGGTGCACATCGGCTCAGCCGACCGGGTGCAGGTCGCGTGGTGTCACGACGGCGGCATCGCTGCGTGTGA
>DASQFE010000321.1:0-2928 GCA_035633295.1 Ilumatobacteraceae bacterium
CACCCTCTACCTCGCCGCGGTCGACGAGATCACCATCTTCGTTGTACGTGAGTTCGACGTTTTGTGCCGCGCTGAACGACTGCAATGCGTCGTACCCGCCCTGCACCTTGCTGTAGGCGACACCGGCACCGACGAAGTAACCGATGCCGACGATGATGAGGAAGATCCCCAGCAACCCGAGTGGCTTCTTGAACATGACCGACCTCTTTCTGGGGTCTCGATGGTTCGTGAACCACGGTTACCCCTCTCGCTCCATGTCGAAACATCCACAACCCACCTCCATGGATGATGTGCAAGCAAGTGATCAGAGCCCTCGGTCCTGACCTTCACGTGCCCGAGTCGTCGCTCGTAGCCTGAACTGATGGTGGCCGTCGACGTCCAACTCGCATCCACCCATGCCGACTGGCCGACGCTGCGCGAGGCCTCGCTCCAGGCCGAGCGGGCCGGCTTCGATGCGGTATGGGTCTTCGATCACATCGCAGGGGTGTCACTGGGCGGAGACCGAAGTCTCGAGTGCTTCACCTGGCTGGGGGCTCTCGCCGAGGCGACCTCGACCGTCGAGTTGGGAGTGATGGTCGCGAACACCTGGAACCGCCAGGTTGGAACACTCGCGGTGGCGGCAGCATCCGTGAGTGCCATCTCGGGACGGCGGTTCCTGCTCGGTGTCGGCGCAGGCGCCGCGCCCAATAGTCGATGGGCGGCCGAACAGCACGCGGTGCGGGCCAAGCTCGAGGCCCGGGTCGATGAACGCCAGGCTCGGGTAGAGGAACTCCTCGACCTCACCGACGAGATGTGGCAACCCGACCGGACCGACGAGTACGCGACGTTCCCGCTCCCGACACCCGCTCCGCCACGCATCGTCGGTGTCAACAGCGTGGCACTCAGCACCATCGCCGGACGCCGCGCCGAAGGCATCAACGTCGCGTGGAATCATCCGCGGCGTGACGAGTTCCTCGGCGCCGCCCGCGATGCAGCGGCCGGACGGCCATTTCTCACCACGGCATGGATCATGTGGTCGCCCGGATTGACCGATCCCGATCACCCCACGCGACGCGAGATGGATGCGGCCGGCCTCGACCGGATCATCCTCGTCGTCATCGACGATGTCGAGGCGTTCGCGAATCAGATCTGAGGGTCAGCGGACGAGCTTCGCGAGCTTCGGCAGCACGCACGGACGACCGGAGCAGGCATCCCACGTGGCAAGGCCCCCGCTGAGCGCCCGATGGCCACTGATCTCGCTGACTTCACGGGCGAGTTGGAGGTCGGCAGCCAGTTGCTCAGGCGTGTACGGCATCCACTCGCGCACGTCGTTCGCGACGAGATCGTCGATCGCAGCGCCGTCGGAGCAGTTCCACCCGGTGTCCGTTGCGGTACGCGACCGCAATACCCGGACCCGGCCGTGCGGGCTGACGAGAATGACTCCGGGGCCCAATTCGGTTGGTGCAGGAACATCCAACTCGGACGTCGCTCGGGCTGATGGCATGCGAGTTCATCGGCACCCGACCGTCACAGGTTGAGTGCTACTCCGACCAGGACTTGATCTTCTCGATGGTTTCCAGCGGTTCGGGCCCGTAGGGGGTCACGTTCAGATAGGTCACGCCGACCTCCTTGAACACCTGCAGGCGTTCGCGGACATAGCCCTCGTCACCGATGAGCGACGACAGGTCGATGTACTCGTCTGGCACCGCGGCGATCGCCTCGGCCCGCTTGCCCGACAGGAACAGGTCTTGGATCTCGGCGGCTTCCTTCTCCCAGCCGTAGCGCACGAACAGGTCGTTGTAGAAGTTCTTCGACTTCGCACCCATCCCGCCGACGTAGAAGCCGATCAGTCCACGAGCGGCCTCACGGGCCTCGGCGATGTGCGGCCCGGAACCGAGCGCCACCGTGCCCCCGGCGATGATCTCGAGCGGCGCCTTGGCTGGATCACGCTTGGCGGTGCCCGCTGCGAGCGCGTCACCCCACACCTGCTCGAAACGGTCGGGAACGAAATGGATGGTCTGCCAGATGTCGGCGATCTCCGCGGTCAGTTCGACGTTCTTCGGGCCGATCGTGGCCAGCGCGATCGGGATGTCCTTGGCGGGCGGACGGTTCATGTAGCGCAGTGCTTTGCCCAACCCCGTGCCGCCTTCGGCGAGCGGCAGGCTGTAGGCGACGCCATCGTGCTCGACCTTGTCGCCGCTCCACACCTTGCGACAGATCTCGATCGTGTCGCGGGTGCGGGCGATCGGCTTGTCGAACGGCACCCCGTGCCAGCCCTCGATCACCTGCGGACCCGAGGTGCCGAGACCGAGGATGAACCGGTCGTCGGACAGCGCAGCGAGCGTGGCGGCGGTCTGCGCGATCAGTGCCGGGCTACGAGAGTAGAGCGGGATGATTCCGGTCATCAGCTTCACCGTGGAGGTCTGGCCGGCGAGATAGCCGAGCGTCGACACGAGGTCGTATCCGTAGATCTCCGCGCCCCAGATCAGGTCGACGCCGGCCGACTCGAGATCGCGGGCCTGCGACGCCAACTGCTTGGGGTCACCGTTGAATCCAATGGTGGTGGAGATCTTCATGGTGCGCGCCTTTCGTACGGGGTGTCGCGCGACGGTACTCAGATTGGGCTCAGTCGACGAAGGCGGTGCCGTTGCCCAGGCCAGACGGCATAACAAAAGGGGTCTGACCCCTGTTGTTGGACACAATGGGGGGATGTGGTTGTTGGCGCAGGGTGAGCACGACGTGCCATCGCGCCCGGACTGGTTGTCGCCGCACGAACTCGATCACCTCAACTCGATCCGGTTCACCAAGCGCCGCAACGAGTACCTCACGCGGCGCTGGACGACGAAACAGGCAATTGCGACCGTGCTCGAACTCGACCGGTCGCCGGCATCGCTGACACGGATCGAAGTGCGTCACCGCGAGAGCGGCGCGCCGTACGCCCAGATCGAT
>DASQFE010000322.1:0-4151 GCA_035633295.1 Ilumatobacteraceae bacterium
GATGCCGAAGTGGTCCCATGATGGCGGTAGCGGGAAGGTAGCGACCCGGAGCGCGAAGCGGCCCTGGTCAGACGTGGTGTCTGACCAGGGCCTTTGGTGGCGGGGGCAGGATTTGAACCTGCGACCTTCGGGTTATGAGCCCGACGAGCTACCGAACTGCTCCACCCCGCGTCGAAGTGAGACCCGAACAGTACCGATCTCGTCCGTCAATCGCAACCGCGGGGCGACGACGACCACCACCACCCGACCGTTCTCGTGAACAACTGCGCGGTCAGAGCGCACACTGGTTCACGAGAACGAGCAGTGCGGGAAGCCGGGCGGGGAGCCGGTTCCAACTACTCGCCGGGTTGCTTCCAGCGGTTGAGATAGGTGACGTCGCTCGCTGGGCGGCGGGGGGCTGGGGTGAACGAGTCGCCGGTGTAGTAGCCAACAGCGAGGAGGCAGACCTGGGTGACCGAGGGCGGGATCTCCAGTAGCTCGGCGACGGCGGCTTCGTGTTCGAGGTGGAACGTCGTCCAGGCCGAGCCGATCCCCCGGGCCCGGGCGGCGAGCTGAAAGCTCCAGACGCCGGGTAGCACCGAGCCGTAGTATCCCGCGTACGCGCCGGTCGACGAGCCGTCCGGCACACGGTCGAGGCGGATCGCCAGAACGAGCGCCGGAACCTCGTGGAGGTGGTCGACGAGGAACGTCGCAGAGTCCATCACCTTGGCGTTGCGATCATCCGCTCGCACCTCGGAGTTCATCTGGAGATACGGCCGTCCGACCGCGCCGAAGTACTCGGAGATCTTCGCCTTCGTGTCGGGATCGTCGATGATCATCCAGCGGTTGCGTTCGAGGTTGCCGCCCATCGGCGCGTGACTGGCGAGGTCGATGCACTCGAGCAGTTCCTCATAGGGAACGGGTCGGGTCAGGTCGAGTCGCTTGCGGACCTGCTTGGTCGTGGTGAGGAGACGATCGGTCTCGGCGAGGTCGAAACCGGTGGTGGGGTGCTGTGCCATCGGCCCACAATGGCACTATCTCCCGAGTCGCCCGCTACGTTGCGCGCGTGACCACCTCCTCGACCGAAGCGGCAACTGCGGCCGCCGAGGCCAAGGACCTCTCACGCGGTCTCATCGGCGCCGGTATCGCCGTGTGCGCATGGTCGACAGGCACCATCCTCGCCAAGTACATCGACATGGGCAGCCTCGCGATCGGCTTCTACCGGTTCGCGTTCTTCGCCCTCATGATCATCGTCTGGATGTACGCGCGGGGCACGCCGTTCCGACTCCGGATCATCCGCGACTCGATGTGGGGCGGCATTGCGCTGGGCGCCGACATCGCACTGTTCTTCTCCGCCGTGAAGCTCACGAGTGTGGTCAACGCCACGATCATCGGGTCGATGCAGCCGATCGTGGTCGGCGTGATCGCCGCCAAGTTCTTCGGCGAGAAGATCGGGTTGCGCAATGTGCTGTGGTCGTTCGTTGCGTTGGCCGGGACCGTGGTCGTCGTCGCATCGTCGGCCGGTGATGCCACCAACGACTGGCGAGGCGATCTCCTCGCCCTCGCCGCGATGCTGTCATGGAGCGCCTACTTCATCACGTCGAAGAACTCGAAGAAGACGATGACGCCAACGGAGTTCACGGCGGGGACGGCGCTGTGGACGATCATGATCTGCGCACCACTCGGGCTCGTGTTCGGCCAGGACTTGTCGTGGCCATCGCTGTCGAACTGGGGTCTCCTCATCGCCATGGCGATCACCTCCGGCCTCATCGGCCACGCCATGATGAATTGGTCGCTCGTGCGCATTCCGCTGTGGGTCGGCTCCACGTTCACGCTGTTGATCCCCGTGTTCTCGGCGATCATGGCGTGGGCGTTCCTCGGCGAAGCAGTGTCGCCGGTCCAGGCCGCAGCGATGGCGGTGGTCATCGCTGCACTCGCCATCGTCGTGCACAACCAGTCTGCGCCCGCCGCCTGACTGGCGTACGTTGCGGGGGTGTTCGAGCTCTCACCGGAAGCACTCGTCGGCTACCTCGCGTCCGCCCTCGTCGTCATCTCGTTGACGATGACCTCGGTGGTGCGACTACGACTTCTCTCGCTCTTCGGATCCACCACGTTTCTCGTCTACGGCGCGCTGATCGAGTCGGCGCCGATCATCGTGACCAACTCGGCGATCATCGTCATCAATGTGTGGTTCCTGCGCAAGGAGTTCGCGTCCGGTACCACCGGGGGCGTCGATCTTGGTGCGTCGCACATCCGACCCGACTCACCGTTCCTCCAAGACTTCGTTGCGTTTCATCTGGCCGACATCCATCGGTTCCAGCCCGACTTCGAACTCTCGACCGGCGACGACGTCGCTGCCTGGCTCCTCAACCGTGACGGTCTGCCCGCGGGCCTGCTCATCGGCCGGCGCGACAACACGACCCTGACGATCGACCTCGACTACGTGCTCGGGCCGTGGCGCGACTCGCGTCTCGGCAACTGGCTGTTCGGGCGTGGTGCCGACGTGTTCCGGAGAGATGGCATCACCACCGTTCGCAGCTACGGCTCAACCGAAGACCACCGCAAGTACCTCGAACGGATGGGCTTCCACCCCGTGCCCGGAAGCGACGTTCTCGACCTCACCCTTTGACAGCCTCCAGCGGGGCGAGAGACACCGCAGGTGGACGGGGGTCGGGTACGTTGCAGTAACTCCGACACGAGCGAGGATTGATGGGACTCTTCAGCAGGAAACCCAAGGACGAGACGCCCGAACCCGAAAGTGCGGAATCAACTGTCGACCTCCCGGCCGCGCTGGAGGCCGTCAAGGTGCGCCTCGCCGAAACCGAACAGGCCAAGGCCGACCTCGAAGCCCGAATCCGTCTTCTCGACGACTTCAACACCACGCTCAACAGTCGGATCAGCACCCTCGACAGGGCCAACTCGATCCTCGACACCCGCCTCGGTGCGCTCGACCACACCGTTGTGCTGATCGGCGACCAGCTCACCGGCCTGTCGGCGTCGAATGCCGGCCTCGACCAGCGGATGGTTGCGGTCGAAGATCTCGATCAACGTCTCCGTGAACTGACCAACCGGCTGAATCGCCCGGCGGCGCCACAATCACCGTCGGCTCCGCCACCACCACCGCCCACCAGGACCGCAGTGCCTCCTCCCCCGCCACCGACCGCCGAACGCCTCGACGACCTGGCGCTGCAACTCGACGCGCTCGCCACGGCTGTGGCCCTCCATACCGAGAGAATGTCGTCAGTCGACTCTCGGGTCACGAGTGTGTCGACCGAACTGGCCAATCAGCTGACAGAGCTGAGCCGAGACATCGACGAGCTGAACCGACGCACCGCGGAACAAGCCGACGACGAGAGCGACCTCAGCAACGCCGACAACGTCGACACTGCCGACCCGACCGAGATCGAGGCCCGTCTCACCGAGCGCCTCGACGCGGCGATCGACGATGTGCTCGACACCACGGAGAAGCTCGCTGCGGAACAGGCCCGCTACGAGATCCAGTTCCGCGCCGATCTGGCCGAGCTCGCAGAGCGCCTCCGGCGTCCCAACGCCTCCTGACCCCGAAACGTCACGTTTGACCCGGCACCGTGTGACGGTCAGGGTTGGTTGAGGATGATGACGGCGTCTTCGATCAGGTTGCGGGCTTCGGTGATCTTTTCCTGATAGAGCCCGAGGTCGCCCTCGGCGAGCGCCTCGTCGGCCTCGACGAACAGTGCATCGGCCTGAGCCAGGAGCTCGGCGGGGTCGTCCGTGGATCCGGATCCCGGGTCAGTCGTCCCCGGATCGGTCGGCGTCGGGTCCGGATCGGTGCCGGTCGGTTCGGTCGGTCGAGGGATCTCCTCGCCGAGGTCGCCACGGAAGCCGGGGAACAGCCTCGCCAGGGCCTCGCCCAACGTTGGCGCCAACACCGAACGATCGTTGTAGGTGACGATCACCGCTCGGTACTCCGTCACCACGCCGGCGTCGGCAGCGTTCTGGGGCACCGAGACGTAATAGGGACGGACATACATGAGTCCGTCGGCCACCGGGACCACTTGCTGGTCACCGAAGGCCACCTGGGTGCCACCATCACCGACGTTGTCGAGTGAGATGCGTCGCGAGACGGCCTCGGTCGACTCGGCGTTGCCGGCAACACGCAGCGGGCCGTCGGGCAGCTTGCCGTTGGCCTCTCC
>DASQFE010000323.1:0-1774 GCA_035633295.1 Ilumatobacteraceae bacterium
GTTGATCGCGTCCTTGGGATGCGCCGTGGTCGCCTCGGCGCCCCACAGGCGTGGCGCGTTCGACTCGTTGTCGCACACCAACGAACGCGGCGAGCCGTCACCGACCAGCGTCATCGTTCCGAGGGACGCGTGCTCGGCGACCAGCGACGTTCCCGTGGCCGTGATCGAAGGCTTGGCCGAATCATTCCCCCACGACCACGTGTTGCGGAACCAGATCGTCGGCAGTGCATGCAGCGTCGCAGCGTCAGGACCGGCGTTGCGCACGCGCAGCGTGATGCACCAGTCATCCTGATCGGCCTTCGCGTAGTCGGCCGAGATGTCCCAGTATCGGTCCTCGTCGAAGACGCCGGTGTCCAGCAGCTCGTACTCGGGGTCGAGCCGTCCTCGGCGCCGGTTCTCGACGGCGAGGTCGGTGTACGGGAACTCGCCGTGCGGATACCAGTACCGCCACTGCATCCACGAATGGGTCGGGGTGGAGTCGAGAAACCACCAGTACTCCTTGGCGTCCTCGCCGTGGTTGCCTTCGTTGCCCGTGAGCCCGAAGATCCGCTCCTTGAGGATCGGGTCGCGTTCGTTCCAGAACGCGAACGCGAAGCACAAGCGTTGTGCGTCGTCGCTCAGGCCACCGAGGCCGTCCTCGTTCCACCGATACGCACGCGAACGGGCGTGATCATGCGGCAGGTCATCCCAAGCCGTGCCATGCGGCGAGTAATCCTCCCGGACCGTTCCCCACGCTCGCTCGGCGAGGTACGGGCCCCACCGGCGCCAGCCGTCCGCGTCGTTCAGCAGTCGTTGGCCTTCGGAGGTTGTCATGGGCGAACTGTCCACCACTCCCCCGATCCGTTACACGTCGATCCACTACGGTGACAGCGTGCGCGCCTACAAGTTTCTCGATGCCACCGGTAGAGCCCCGTTCACCGGTGTTGAGTGGCCGGTCGGTGAGTGGCTCGAGGCGGATGAAGCTGCGCCGTGCTGTGCTGGTATCCATGCGTGCCGAGCAGGCGATGTCGGGTATTGGATCACGGACTCGATGTGGCACATCGAGATCGAGGGCGACATCGTCGACTCCGTTCACAAGGTCGTCGGTCGACGTGGACGCCTGATCGCCCCGGTCGACGGCGCTCACGATGCGCTCAACGAGCTCCGTGAGGTGAGCGTGTGGCGCTCCCGCGACCGGGCAGTGGCCGCCCTGCGCGCCGAAGGTGACGATGCGCTCGCCGACGATTTCGCAGCAGCCACTTCGCTGGAAGCGGTCGCGGAGCTCGACGATCGCTGCGACGACTCGACGTTCGCCGGGACAGCAGCCGGCCTCGCCGCCGACACCGCCTCGTTCGCCATCGAGGGGGGTCATTCGCAGGCACCGTTCGCTGCGGCATGCTCGGCTGGTCACATCGCCGCTGCGCCGGCTGGGGACCAGGAGCGTTACGACGCCGGCTACACAGCCGAACGCACCTTTCAGTCCGAATTCCTCATCCAACGGCTCGGCCTCACCTGATCGGCGTACCCGGCGTCTGTCGTACGCGTCGGTGGGGTGCGACGTCGTCGTCGCACCCCACCGAGCGGAATGAGGTATGGTCAATCGGCAGCCAATCCTGACGTACCGATCGACGGAGCACCGGCGACCTCGCCGAGCGAGATGAGCGTGCCGTCTCCGTTGACGGCGAACACGCCGACCGAGCCGCTGCGCATCCGCACGTAGAGGTGCGCTCCGTCGCTGCTCTGGGCGATGTCGGTCGGGCCTGCACTCGTCGTGGCCGCAACAGCTGCGACCAGG
>DASQFE010000324.1:0-16012 GCA_035633295.1 Ilumatobacteraceae bacterium
CAAGACCTCGAGGCCGTCGCCGAACGGATCGCCAAGCCGGGCCCGCGCAACATGCCCGCTGCTCCGCTGATGCACGGCACCGGGCTGTTCAACGCGCTCAGCAACCTGATGATCGGCGGGTCGATCACCACCATGCAGGGCCGCCATTTCAGCGCCGAGGAGTTCCTCGACGACGTGCAGTACCACGGCATCAACTCCACCTCGATCGTCGGCGACGCGTTCGCCAAGCCGATCCTGCGGGCGCTCGACGCCGAGCCTGATCGTTGGGACATCTCCACCCTCCGCGTCATCGTGTCGTCAGGTGTGATGTGGTCGAAAGAATCCAAGCAAGGCCTGCTGCGCCACAACCCGCGGCTGATCATGGTCGACTCGCTCGGCTCCAGCGAGGCGATCGGGATGGCGACCAACACCACCACGTCGGAATCGAGCGGCGAGACCGCCAAGTTCGAGCTCGGCGTCACTACACGGGTCGTCACCGACGAAGGACGAGACGTGGCGCCCGGGTCGGGCGAGCTCGGCCGAGTCGCACTACGCGGTCGCACGCCCATCGGCTACTACAAGGACGAGGCCAAGTCGGCGCAGACCTTCGTCGTCATCGACGGTGAGCGGTACTCGATTCCCGGCGACTACGCGACCGTCGAGGCCGATGGCACGGTCACCCTGCTCGGCCGTGGCAGCCAATGCATCAACACCGGCGGTGAGAAGGTGTATCCGGAAGAGGTCGAGGAGTGCTTGAAGCTGCACCCATCGGTCGCCGACGCCGCCGTGGTCGGTGTGCCCGACGACAAGTGGGGTGAGGCGATCACCGCGCTCGTCGAGCCACACGCGGGAGATGAGGTCGATGAAGCGGCGCTGATCGCTCACGTCAAGTCGCGGCTCGCGGCGTACAAGGCGCCGAAGCGAGTGGTCGCCGTGACGTCGATCGGGCGTGCCGCCAACGGCAAACTCGACTACACGAAGCTCCGCTCCGACGCCATCGCCGAGCCCGTTGTCTAACCTGGCCGGGTGACCGGGACAGTGACGGAGTTCGACTGGCGAGCATTCGACGCCGTCCTGTTCGATCTCGACGGCGTGATCACGCCCACCGCCGAGATCCACGAGCACGCCTGGGGTGAGCTGTTCGCCGGGTTCGACTACACGCAGGTCGACTACCTCCGCTACATCGACGGCAAGCCCCGATACGACGGAGTGCGCTCGTTCCTCGCATCGCGCCACATCGAGCTCGCCGAGGGCGATCCGAGCGACGCGCCCGGTGTCGACACGGTGTGTGCGCTCGGGAACCGAAAGAACGAACTGTTCAACACGATCCTCGAACGTGACGGCATCGTGCCCTACCCGAGTTCGGCCGCCACGCTCGACCTGCTCGCCGAGTACGACGTCGCGGCAGCGATCGTGTCGTCGTCGAAGAATGCCCGAACGGTGCTCGATGCGGCCGGTCTCGGGGCCCGATTCGAAGTGGTCGTCGACGGTACCGTCGCGGCTGTTCAGCACATTGCCGGTAAGCCGGCCCCCGACATGTTCACCCACGCCGCCGAACGGCTCGGGGTCACACCCAACCGTGCAGCCGTCGTCGAGGACGCCGTGTCCGGCGTGGCCGCCGGCGCCGCCGGTGGCTTCGCGGTCGTCATCGGCGTCGACCGCGGTGCCGGCGCGCCGGCATTGCTGAGCCACGGCGCCACGTTCGTGGTCGCCGACCTGGCCGACCTCCTTCCATCGGGAGCACCGTCGTGAAACGCCACAGCGTCCCCGACGGCCTGCCGGTACACCGGTTCCCCGTCGACCCGTGGCGACTCGTCGAGCAGGAGTACTCCAGCACCGACCTCGGCACCACCGAGACGTTGTTCGCGCTCGGCAACGGGTACCTCGGCATGCGCGCCAACCCGGAGGAGGGCCGCGAGGCGCACAGCCACGGCACCTACCTCAACGGCTTCCACGAGACCTGGCAAATCCTGCACGCCGAGGATGCATTCGGGTTCGCCAAGACCGGCCAGACCATCGTCAACGTGCCCGACGCCAAGCTCATGAAGCTGTACGTCGACGATGAGCCGCTGCTGCTGGCGGAGGCCGATCTCGACACCTACGAGCGCGCCGTCGACTTCCGCCATGGCGTGCTCACACGCGACATGATCTGGCGAACACCATCGGGCAAACGGGTCCGCGTGTCGTCGCAGCGGATGGTCAGCCTCGTGCACCGTCATCTTGCGGTGATGTCGCTGGAGGTGACGCTGCTCGACTCCTCGGCTCCGATCGTGATCTCCTCGCAGCTGCTCAACCGTCAAGACGGCGAGGACGAGTACCACGTGCGTTCCGCGGCCCTCGGCGAGGGCAAGGATCCGAGGCAGGCCCGCAAGTTCGACCATCGCGTGCTGGAACCACGGCTCCAACGCGAGAGCGACAACGAGATCGTCCTCGGCTACCGATGTGCCAACAGCGAGATGACGCTGGCGTGCGGAACCCGCCACCGCATCGAGACCTCGTGCGACACCGACATCGAGACCGACGTGGGCGACGACCTGGCCAAGACCGTGTTCACCGTGCGGGGCAGGCCGGGGGATCCGATCAAGCTCACCAAGTTCGTGGCCTATCACTCGTCGAACGGCGTCCCGGTACAAGAGCTCGCCGATCGGTGTACCCGGACACTCGCTCGAGCCGAATCCGAGGGGACCGACCAACTGCTGTTCGAGCAACGCGAATGGCTCGACGGGTTCTGGGCCAAGGCCGACATCGAACTCCGCGGCGACGACCGGGCACAGCAGGCGCTTCGCTGGAACCTGTTCCAGCTGGCCCAGGCCTCGGCGCGCACACAGGAGCAGGGCATCGCCGCGAAGGGCGTCACCGGAGGTGGCTACGACGGCCACTACTTCTGGGACACCGAGGTCTACGTGGCGCCGTTCCTCGCCTACACGATGCCGGAGGCGGCGCGAAAGGTGATCCGCTTCCGATGGAAGATGCTCGATGCAGCGCGCCAGCGTGCCGGCGAGATGAGCCAAGTCGGCGCGCTGTATCCTTGGCGCACGATCAACGGCGAGGAGGCCTCTGCCTACTACGCGGCCGGCACAGCCCAGTACCACATCAACGCAGCAGTCGTGCTTGCGATGCGGCGCTACCTCGAAGCGTCCGGCGACATCGACTTCATGTCGAACGAGGGCGCGGAGATCCTGGTCGAAACCGCTCGCCTCTGGGTTGATCTGGGCTTCTACTCGAGCAACGCATCGCGGACGTTCCACATCCATCGGGTCACCGGGCCCGACGAGTACACGACGGTCGTCAACGACAACTTCTACACCAACGTCATGGCGAGGTTCAACCTCCGCTATGCCGCCCGAACCGTGCGCTTCCTGTCGAGCTGGAACCCGGAGGCCTACGGGCGCCTGCGCCGCGCCACCGGTCTCGACGAACAGGAACTCGACGACTGGGACGCGGCCGCCGATGCCATGTTCCTGCCGTTCGACGAGGAGCTGGGGATCAATCCACAAGACTCGGAGTTCCTCGATCTGGAGCCGTGGGACTGGGAGACGACGCCACCCGAGAACTACCCGCTGCTGCTGCACTATCACCCGCTCGTCATCTACCGCCACCAGGTACTCAAACAAGCCGATGTCGTGTTGGCGATGTACCTGCGCTCGGAACGGTTCCCGGTCGACCAGAAGCGCCGCAACTTCGACTACTACGACCCGATCACCACTGGTGATTCGTCGTTGTCGGCATGCGTGCAGGCCGTGGTGGCGGCCGAGGTCGGCTACGACGAACTGGCGCTCGACTACTTCACTCACGCGCTGTACCTCGACCTGTGCGACTCGCACGGGAACACTGCCGATGGCGTGCACGTGGCATCGGCCGGCGGCGTGTGGGCCGGCATCGTGCACGGCTTCGCCGGCATGGTCGAGCAGGGCGACCACCTCGAATTCTTCCCGCGGCTGCCCAGCGCCTGGGACGGTGTCACGTTCCATCTGTTGCGCCACGGCTCGCGCATGCGTATCGACCTCGACCCCGATGGACTGACACTGACGATCCTCACCGGATCCGGTGTACCCGTTCGCCACGATGACGAGTCGGTGCTGGTCACCGTCGACCAGCCGTACCGGATCCTTCGGGGCTGAACCCGCGGCCGCTGACTACCGTCACCTCGATGGCCCAGAACATCTACGACGACACGTCGTCCACTTCATCGCCGCTGCAGGGACGGGTCGCGCTCGTCACCGGTGTCTCGCGTTCGATCGGCATCGCGGCAGCCGTGGCGCATCGGCTGCACGACATGGGAGCCACGGTGGCAGCGACCGGGTGGTCGCCCCACGACGCCGAGATGCCGTGGGGCGAGGATCCCGTCGACGGTCTCCCGTTCCTCGTGCGTTCCCACGATCTGGAGGATCCGGACACGCCAGGGGCGCTGATCGACGAGGTGGTCGACGAGCACAGCCGGATCGACATCGTCGTTGCCGTTCACGCCCGGTCGTCACACCTCTCATTTGCCGAGGTGACCGCCGCCGAACTCGACCGATGCTGGGTGGCCAACGTGCGCAGCATCGTGTTGCTTGCGCAACGCTTCGCCGAACACCACGAGCCGGCACCGGCCGAGCACCCGCCGACCGGGCGGATGATCTGGTTCACGAGCGGCCAACACATCGAGCCCATGGACGGCGAAATCGCCTACGCGGTCTCGAAGGGCGCCCTGCATCAGATGACCAGGTCCGTTGACCATGCCCTCGCGCCGCGTCGGATCGTCGCCAACTGCATCAATCCCGGCCCGGTCGACACGGGCTACGCGCCGCCCGACCGCCACCGCCAGATCGCCTCGATGTTCCCCGACGGCCGATGGGGCACGCCGACGGACGTGGCCAACCTCGTGGCGTTCCTGGTCAGCGATGAAGGCGCCTGGATCCGCGGTCAGGTCATCGACTCCGAAGGCGGCTTCCAACGCTGGTAGATGACTGGACATCCGCCGGGCGATGAGCGAAGAGCCAACATCTTGTCCGTTCGCTCATCGCCTCATGGGTTTCCGAGCTGATGGGGGTCGCCGTTAGCGTGCCGGACATGACAGATCTCGGATTCGACGGCAAGGTAGCGATCATCACGGGCGCCGGTGGCGGACTCGGGCGTCAGCACGCGCTGATGATGGCCAAGCGCGGTGCGCTCATCGTGGTGAACGATCTCGGTGGGTCCATCGACGGCACCGGCTCCGACAAGGGCGCTGCCCAGCTCGTCGTCGACGAGATCAAGGCCGCCGGCGGCGAGGCTGTCGCCAACACCGACTCGGTCGCCACCCCCGAGGGCGGCGCGGCGATCGTCCAAAGCGCGGTCGACGCCTTCGGCAAGGTCGACATCGTCATCAACAACGCCGGCATCCTTCGTGACAAGTCGTTTCACAACATGGACACCGACCTGTTCGACCCGGTGATCGCCGTCCACCTGCGCGGCGCGTTCAACGTCACGCAGCCGGCCTGGAAGATCATGCGCGAGCAGAGCTACGGCCGGATCGTGTCGACATCGTCCGCCGCCGGCATCTTCGGCAATTTCGGCCAGGCGAACTACGGCGCCGCGAAGATGGGCCTCGTCGGGTTCACCAACGTGCTCGCCGTCGAGGGAGCGAAGTTCAACATCAAGGCCAACGCCATCGCCCCGCTCGCGCTGACGCGTATGACGGAGGACATCCTCGGCGGACTCGGCGAGAAGCTCCAGCCCGAACTGATCTCGCCGCTCGTGACGTATCTCGCCCACGAGTCGTGCGAAGCGACGGGCCGGGTTTTCTCGGTCGGCGGCGGCCGCGTTGCGGAGGTGTTCATCGCCGAGACAGTCGGCTACACCAACACCACAGACCTCTCGCCCGAGGACCTCGCCGCCCACTGGGGCACCGTCACGTCGCAGGACGGTTACTCGGTTCCGGCGAGCATTGCCGACGAAACAGCGCTGTTCCTCAACGCGCTGCGCTGACCGAGCGCCCGAGCGCGAACACGGAGTTGCCGGCAGGAAGATCGATGTGCCGGAGCACCGCCTGCTCGGCCTGCGCGAGCCGCGGAAGAACTCCGCCGAGCCCATCAGCGTGACGGTCGAGATCGCTCGTTGTCCGGCCGCGTTCCAGCACGGTTTTCACCGCGGCCGGCGGAACGAGGAACGAGTAGGCACCCGACGCCCGCTCGACCTGGAGGCCGGCCCCAGCGACGAGGTCGGTCAGGTCGTGGCGCGAGAAGCGCCGTGCGGTGTGAGTGACTCGGTCGTGGGCCCTCATCAGTCTGCGCACACCGGGTTCCCACAGGCACACCACCCCACCGGGTCGAACGACACGGGCCAGTTCAGCCACTGCGGCCTGGGGGTCCGGGATCGACTGGTGGCACAGCACCGTGACGCACAGGACCACGTCGAACGAGCCGCTCGCGAACGGCAAACGGTTGACGTCGGCGGCCACGAACCCGTTCGCGGTATGACGTTCGCGGTTCAACTCGAGCGCGAGGGGCATGAAGTCGCTTGCAACGAGTTCGCCGCGCTCGGCGAGCCAGGCGCCGGTCGCACCGGTTCCCGCCCCCACGTCGAGAAAGCGACCACCACCCGCGGTATCGCTGTCGAGAATCTCTCGGAGGAGCCGCCGGGTCGACTCGTACCACCAGTGGGAATGCTCCACTTCCGCCATTCGGCGGTACTCATCGATCTCCACGTGTCGTCCGACCTCCTACGATGTCCCCGGCATGGTGACGATCGACACGCAGGTTACGGGGAGACCTGATCGCACCGGGTTCGGCTCGTGGATCCGCAACACGTTTCCCTTCCGAGCCGTGATCCTGCCCTGGCTCATTGCTCGGGTGATCGTGATCCCGATGATGATCGTCAGCGTGCCTCCCGATGGCGGCATCCACCCGGGACGACTGCTGTCGATGGATGGCGGATGGTTCCGGGCGATCGCACTCGATTGGTACGACCGCCACGACGGACTGGGCGGCACGGCGGAGTATCCGTTCTTCCCGCTGTTTCCCGGGGTGGGCGGAGTGCTCATGCGACTCGGCCTCCCCTCCACCGTTGCGCTCGCCGGGCTGGCCTGGACAGGTGCGTTGTTGGCGATGGCCGGCGCCCGACTCCTCGCGAAACGGCACCTCGGCGATGGCGCCGCGACGTGGACCCCCTGGGTGATTGCCCTCGCACCCGGCGGACTCAGCCTGATTCTCGGCTATTCGGATTCGTTCTACCTCGCTGCACTGGTGTGGGCGGTGCTGGCGGTGGATCAACGCCGCTGGTGGCTCGCGGGCGTGCTCGCCGCGGTGGCTACGGCGAGTCGCCCGAACGGCGTGATTGCCGTGATCGCCGTCGTTGCCATTGCGATCGGGTTGCGGGCGACGATCCGACAGTTCGCGGCGCTGGTGGCGCCATCGGTGGCGTTCATAGCCATCTGGATGCTCTACCTGTGGCGGACCACGGATGATGCTCTGCTGTTCTGGACCGCCAAGTCCCAATGGGTGGAGACGTCACTGGTGGAGTTCGTCACCGACCCGTTCCAGCAGCGACTCGCACTGGTCCACGTCGTCCTGCTGGTGGTGTACCTGACCCCGTATCTCCTCCGACTCCGGCTGTTTCCCCCTGCGTGGGCCGTGGTCGTGGTGCTCGGCGTCGGGCCGGCACTGGTTCTCGGCGTCGTCGGCGCCGCCAGGTACGCGATCCTCGCGTTCCCGCTGCCGATCGCGGCGGCCGAGCTCCTCGCGAACAAACCACGCTGGGTGCGCCTGCTCGCGCTCTCGGTCTCCGCTCTGGCACTGATGATCTTCGCCAGACTGGTCGTGACGAGATCATGGGTGCCATGACGCGTCGAACTGCTCGTCGGCCGCCTAGATTTCTGCCTCGCCATGCCACCTGAGTACGAATCGACCACGGGTTTCGCCGGGGCGCGCTGCGTCGTCACCGGCGGGCTCGGCTTCATCGGGTCGAACGTCGTACACCGGTTACTCGCCGAGAACGCCGAGGTGAACGTCGTCGACGCTCTCGTACCGCAACACGGTGGCGTCCGATCGAACATCCCCGACGACGTGGAGGTGCTCATCGCCGACATCGGCCACCCCGATGTTGCCGGCATCATCGAGGGCGCCGACGTGATTTTCAACGTGGCCGGACAAGTGAGCCACCACGAGTCGATGGTCGATCCGCTTCGCGACCTCGACCTGAACGTGCGCAGTCACCTGCTGTTGCTCGAGACGGTCCGACGGGTCGCCCCGGAGGCAACCATCGTGCAGACCTCGACCCGACAGGTGTACGGCCGCCCGCAGTACCTTCCGGTCGACGAGCTCCACCCGACCAACCCGGTCGACGTCAATGGGATCGACAAGCTGGCCTGCGAACAACTCCACCTCGTGTACTCCCGGGTCCACGGACTGCGGGCGACGTCGCTACGGCTGACCAACGTGTACGGCCCGCGCCAGCATCTGGACCGTGAGGGTCTCGGCTTTCTTCCCGTGTTCGTTCGTCTTGCCCTCGCCGGTCACGAGATCCCGCTGTATGGCGACGGATCGCAACTTCGCGACTGCCTGCACGTCGACGACGTGTGCGACGCACTGATGCGGGCAGCGACGCTGCCGGGCACAATCGGCGAGGTCTTCAACCTCGGACACAGCGACGCGTTGCCGCTGTCGGAGATCGCCCGACTCACCATCGCGGCGGCCGGCACCGACAGCACGGTTTGCTGCGTGCCATGGCCGGACGAACTCGAGCGCATCGACATCGGGAGCTTCCAAGGTGATTTCTCCAAGGCGCAACAGACGCTCGGGTGGACCCCCCGGACTTCGTTCGCCGACGGAATGGCATCGACGATTGCGCACTACCGGTCGGTTGCGTGATCCCGTTCCTCGACCTCAGGAGGCGGCTCGCACAGTTCGAGGCGGAGTACCTCGATGCGGTCAGCCGTGTGATGCGATCCGGCACGCTGCTGCTCGGCGACGAGACGGCCAGGTTCGAAGCTGAGATGGGCGCTTCGCTCGGCGGCGGCCATGTGGTCGCCGTGTCGAGCGGCGCAGCGGCCATTCAGCTGACCATCGAGGCGCTCGGCATCATCGCCGGTGACGAAGTGATCGTGCCCGCATTCACCGCGGTTCCGACCGTTTCGGCAGTTGTCGCAGCCGGCGCTCGGCCGGTGATCGTCGACGTCGATGCCCACACGGCATTGATCGATGTCGCCGGCGCGTGCGACGCCGTGGTCGAACGAACCAAGGCCATCATGCCGGTGCACCTGTACGGCGCGCCGGTCGACGCCGCCACGTTGGCCACGACCGGCGTGGCCGTGGTGGAAGACGCCGCGCAGGCCCACGGCGCAGTGCGGCACTCGACGAGCGCGGCGACCGCCTTCTCGTTCTATCCGACCAAGAACCTCGGCGGAATCGGCGACGGTGGCGCAGTGTGGACGAGTGACATCGAGCTGGCCGACACCGTTCGGCGACGACGGATCCACGGCATGACCCCTGGGTACGTGCACGTCGACGTCAGCCAGAACTTCCGGATGAGCGAGCTGGAGGCTGCGTGGCTCCGACTCCGGTTGCCCTCCCTCGCTACGGGCAACCGACGGCGCGCGGAGATCGCCCGCCACTACCACTCGGTCGCACCGCAACTGCGATGGCAGGCCGATCACGCCGACCACGTGTATCACCTGTGCGTTGCGCGGGTCAGTGACCGGACACGCGCCCGATCACAGCTCGCCGACGACGGCGTCGGCACGGCGGTCCAGTACCCGGTCGCCATCACGCAACAGCCTGCATACCGCGAACTCGCGAGCGCACCGTGTCCGAACGCCGAACTGTGGGCCGCCGAGTGCATGAGCGTGCCGTGCTACCCGGAGTTGACCGACGCCGAGGTCGAGACGGTCGGCGACGCCCTGCAGCGGGTTGCACCGTGACGCTGCGCAACCCAACGGTGCGCACGGTCTCGGCGTTCTTTCCCTGCTACAACGACGAACACGCGATCCCGATCATGGTACGAGCGGTGCGTGCCGCCCTGGCCGACGCAGTCGAGGAGTTCGAGATCATCGTCGTCGACGACGGATCCCGAGACGGCTCGGTCACCGTGCTCGAATCGTTGGTCGAGGAGATTCCCGAACTCAGGATCGTGCGTCACGACGCCAACCGAGGGTACGGCGGCGCGCTGATCTCCGGATTCGCAGCAGCCACGATGGAGTGGGTCTTCTACACCGACGGCGACGCACAGTACGACGCCGCCGAGATCGTGCGGTGCATCGACGCTGCTCGCGACGACATCGACGTGGTGCAGGGATACAAGATCGGCCGCGGCGACCCGTGGTACCGCAAGCTCATCGGCCGCACGTATCACTACACGGTCAAGTTGCTCTTCGATCTCCACGTGCGCGACACCGACTGCGACTTCCGACTCATCCGATCCACCCTGCTCGAGCGCGTTGAGCTGACCTCGACCACCGGGGTCATCTGCGTGGAGATGATGCGCAAGTTCGAGCGGGCCGACGCACGGTTCGCCGAGGTCGGCGTGAGCCATCGGGCACGACCGCACGGCCGCTCGCAGTTCTTCCGGCTGCCGGCGATCGCGCGATCAGCGCGCCAACTGGTAGAGCTGTGGTGGCGACTCGTGGTGCTCGAACGCTGACCACGCAACCGAACGGCGATACGGTCGCTCCGTGATCACGGTCGATGAATTCCAGTCCGACGCCGCGGCATGGCTGACCGCCAACCGTTCCCATGCGCCGCGCGATTACGGCGCGATCTGTCCGCCCGATCTCGTCGAAGCCGGGCTCGACTGGCAGCGCCGACTCACCGATGCGGGCTGGGCCGGTATCCACTGGCCGATCGAGCACGGCGGGCGCGGACTCACGCCCGAACACAACGGCGTCTGGTTGCTCGAATGCGCCCGCGCCGGCGTTCCGGCGGTGTTCAACATGGTGGGCTTCGTTCTCACCGGCGGCGCCGTGATGCGTTACGGCACGCCCGACCAGCAGACACAACACCTTCGGGCCACACTCTCCACCGACCACGTGTGGTGCCAGCTGTTCTCCGAACCCGGTGCCGGCAGCGACCTCGGCTCGCTGTCGACGCGAGCCGAACTCGACGGAGACAACTACATCGTCAACGGCCAAAAGGTCTGGTGCTCCGGCGGTCGGTACTCCAATTGGGGCATCCTCATGGCGCGCACGCGGCCACTCGATCCGACCGGCGAGCACGGCGCTGCGAAACACGAGGGCATCTCGTTCTTCCTGTGCCCGATGGATCTGCCGGGCATCGAGATCCGGCCGCTGAAGCAGATGACGGGTGAGTCCGAGTTCGATGAGGTCTTCTTCACCGACGTGCACCTGCCCGCCGACCACCTCCTCGGACCCGTCCACGGCGGGTGGGGAGTTGGAATGGCCGTACTCACCAGCGAGCGCGGGCACATCGGAACGTCGATCATCGGTCTCGAACGCCGCCTCGATCAGATGGCCCGGCTCGCCGAGGGTCGCGAGCTGACGGCGATCGGGCGTGATGCACTTGCCTCGCTGCTGAGCCGGGGCACGGCCGCCAAGGCAATGGCCCAGCGCCAAGGGCCGATCGCATCGACGGCAGCCTCGCTGATGAAGCTCGGCATCACCGAGATGATGTTCGACGTCGCCATGCTTCGCGGCCACCTCGCGGGTGCCGATGCCATGCTCGACGGCGCCGACTCGGCCGGGATGCTGGCAGCACCAGGCGGTCGGATCGCCGGCGGCACCAGCCAAGTCCAGCGCAACATCATCGGCGAACGCCTCCTCGGCCTCCCCCGCGAGCCGAAACCTGTTGCTCCTGGTGTCTGACACTGCTGTCACGACGTCGCGGTGACGACCTTGCGGTAACGATTCGCTGGGGGTGAGCCGCCGTCAGCATGATGACGGGGTGCGAGCCATGTCGTCGGACCATGTCAGCGTTGCGATTCACGAGTTCGGCGGGAGCGGCCGCCCGTTGCTGCTGTCACATGCCACCGGGTTCCACGGGTACTGCTACCTCCCGATCGCCGATGCGCTCGACTTCACGTCATACGCCGTCGACTACCGCGGCCACGGCGACACCGCTCGCCCCGATGACTGGCAGGTCGAGTGGGAACGCTACGGCGATGACGCTCTCGCAGCAGCTCGAGCGATTGCCCCCGACGGCGGACTGATCGGATTCGGACACTCGATGGGCGGCGCCTGCCTGCTGATGGCTGCACATCGAGATCCCGGTCTGTTCGACGTGATCGTGGCCTTCGAGCCCATCGTGCTCCCTCCCCGCGAGATCGATCCGCACGACGGCCACGAGAACAACGGGCCAACGCTGTCGATCGGTGCCCGCAAACGGCGGGCGACGTTCGAGTCGTTCGACCAGGCGATCGCCAACTACGCCTCGAAGCCCCCGATGATGGCGTTCGACCCCGACGTGCTGCGCCTCTACGTCGCCCACGGATTCCGCCCCTCCCCCGAAGGTGTTCGACTGAAATGCGATCCCGAACACGAGGCCCGCACGTTCGACACCGGTGGCAACCACACCACATGGGGGCACCTCTCCGAAATCGAGACACCGGTCATGGTCGTCGCCGGAAACGTCGAGGAGTTCGGGCCGTCTGCCGTCGCCCGAGAAATCGCAGACCAGCTGCCGAACGCAACGTACATCCAGCGCGACGAGTGGAACCATTTCACGCCGTTCATCGATCCTGCAGCCATGGCGGCGCTGATCGCCGAGGCCGCTGGTTGAGGATCGGTGAGGCGTCACCGGGCCACCCCAACTACGTGACACCCCCGCTCTACGATGGCCACCATGTCGACCGTCACTCCGACCAGCCCTGTGTTCCCGGTTCCGACGTCATTGTCGCCATCACGGGTGTCGTCATTCACGTCGTGCCCGATGCAGTTCCGGTTCTCCAGCATCGAGAAGCTCCCCGAGGCCCCGGGGCCTGCCACTACGAAGGGGAGCATCGTGCACCGCGCCTTGGAGTTGCTCTTCGTCCGGCCGGCCGCCGATCGCACGCCCGAGACACTCGCCGACGACATGACGACCGCTCTCGCCGAATACGCCACCGATGCCGACTACGTCGGGTTGCGTCTCGATGCAGCCGGTGCCGCGAAGTTCGAGCGTGACTGTCGGGAGCTGATCGACAAGTACTTCGCCATGGAAGACCCCACCATGGTGCGCGAGATCGGGCTCGAGTTGTGGATGGAGGCCGAGGTGGGTGCACTCACCCTTCGCGGCATCATCGATCGACTCGAGCTCGACGCCGACGGCGAGCTGGTCGTCACCGACTACAAGACGGGGCGGGCACCATCAGGCAACTTCGAACAGAAGAGCCTTGCCGGCGTCCACTTCTACTCCTTCCTGTGCGAGGCCGTGTTCGGCAAGCGCCCGGCGAAGATCCGCCTGATGTACCTCAGCTCTGGCGAAACCATCGAAACAGTTCCGTCGGCGCAGTCGGTGAAGTTCATCACCACCCGTACCACCGCAGTGTGGTCGGCGGTCGAGCGGGCGTGCATCACCGGCGACTTCCGGCCCCGCCAGAGCAAGCTGTGCGACTACTGCTCGTTCCAGCAGTGGTGCCCGGCGTTCGGCGGCGACCCCGAACTCGCCGCCACGGAGGCGGTCGCCGCCAACGAAGCCCGCCTTGCACAACCAATCGAGGTCAGTGTCGGGTGAGTGATCCAACGCTGCCGGCCGGCGCCGATCCGGTGGTTGCCGTGCCCGGTCAAAGCCATCTGGGTCCGCAGGTCGACGCGTTCGATCGCCGGGTCGACGAGTTGTTGGAACACCTCCGGGGCCACCCGCTCGCCGACTTCGTGTTCACCAACACCACCCACGTCGCCGACTTCAGCATGATCTGGCACGGCATCGGGATCGTGCGAGGTATCGCCAAAGGTCGCCCCGACCAGGTCATTGTGCTCGCCGCGCTACTGGGGGCTGAGAGCCTGATCGTCAACCAGGGCATCAAGCGCCTGTTCCGGCGAGAGCGACCGACCACAACGGGCGACGAGCGCCTGCAAGTGCGTCGCCCGTCAACGTCGTCGTTCCCGTCGGGTCATGCGAGTTCCGCCGTCTTCGCCGCCATGGTCCTCGCAGCATGGGACGGCCCGTGGTTGACGACCCTGTGGTTCAAGGTCGCCGTCGTTGTCGGGATCAGCCGTGCCTATGTCCGGATCCATCACGGCTCCGACGTCGTCGGTGGGGCGATCGTCGGAGCGCTCCTCGGCCTGGTCGGCCAACGCATCGCCCGCCGGCTCGCACCATCCTGATCAGCGCCACCAAGTCGAACAACTCAGGGTTCGGGCGTTGTCATCCAGACGCTGATCTGCGCCACGAAGTCGTCGAAGTCACCAAGGCGATCGACTGCGGCAAGCACGATCCGGTCGTCGACCACTGCGTACTGGTGCACGAGCACGTTGCGAAAGCCGACAGCGAGCGCCATCCGATCGGCGAGTTCGAACGACACGATTCTGGACTCCAGCCCGAGCAATCGAAGGACATCGGCGTTCGAATCGGGTGCGCCGAGCGCTTCTGACGAGGCGATGTGTTGAGCAACGTCAACGCACCCTTCAATCGACGTCACAAGGAGATACTTGACTCCATCGAGCCACAGGTCGCCACGCTCCGACACTGGCACGGCAAACGCCGCCCGGAGCCGTCCCGTTCGTTCGGCCACTCCGCGCAACAACCGGGTGACGCGGCCCTCATCGACCACGTGCGGCTGCCTCGAGGAACTCCCGATGAGCCTGTTCGAAACGCGGTCGTTCATCGAGCCAGATCTTGCGCGTGTCGGCGACCCAGTGGACTCGGGCCGGCGGGTCGTCGTCGAAGAGCACGCGCCCTTCGAGTGCGACTCGTCCCGCCAATTCGAGTGGAGCTGTGTTCAAGATGACGAGGTCGACGTCGTTCGGCAATCTGACCTGCCACACGTCAGGCGGAGCCGACTTCCACCACGCGGCGACATCCAGATCGGAGTCCGCACGGTGATCGTCTCGTGCCCTGCTGCCAAAGACGAGGGCGAAAGCCGCGCCCCCGGATCGAAGGGCGGCGATCGTGTCTCGTTCGACCTGCTCGACGTCCATGGTCGAAGTGTAGATCGAGTGGGCGCACCCAGGGCGCGTCAACTCGTGGTGGTCACCGCAGTTGCTCAGAGAGCGTCGGAGGTGACCGGCTCGACCGTTTCGATCAGTCGGGTCGGCTCGGCCGTGAGCAACGTGCGCACGTCGAGCAACAGATCGGCAACCTCACCCGACGACACAAGTTCACGTTGCATCATTCGGGCAAGAGCGCCGTCGATGACGCTCAATGCTTCGGTGATCACGGCCTCGTTGCTGGAGTCGATGCGCTCATCAGTCATTGGTAGACACGGTACCTGTGTCTGGCCCCTCGCGCGCGCACCTACTGCGGCAAAGACGAAGGTGTCACACAACGTTTACACGCTCCATCGCCAACGCCGCCGATCCGTTGGCACCGGATGCGTAGGCTGAGGGCCGCACCATTGGCGCCGGACATCGATCGAACGACCCTATGCACCGCTCCCCTGCTTCACTCGCCCGCCTCGGGTTGCGGATGGGCGAACCAATCCGGTTCCGCCGCAACGACAAGGGACGTTGGATCGTCGGTCGCGTTGCAGGCATCGAACACGACGGCAGCATCACACTGCGCGATCCCGATGGTTCCGCTCGTTCGTTGCGTGCTGAACGCGTCGAGATCCGCCGGCCCGGCTCGCGTGGCCGGCTGCGTTGGTGCGTCGTCAGTGACGTGGCCGTCACGTGGGAGCAGCTGGAGATGTTCGAATCCTGACCGGCCGATCAACTGTGCGACACCCCCTCGTCATGATGGAGGTATGAGCATCGTCGACGATCTCACGTGGGTGGCGGACGAGTCCGGCCGATGCGCGAATCCGGTCACCGAAGTCCGGTTCGGCGACGGGCCGATGGTGTCGACCGAGCGGGTACAGGCCGTGGTCGAGCACTGCGCCCAGGGGTTGGCGCTGCTGGAGAGCATCGACCCGGCCCGCTTCGACGCTGCGACCACGGCCGACTGGGCGGCAGGTGTCGAGCAGCTCCGCCGCCAAGCCGACGCTGCCA
>DASQFE010000325.1:0-2059 GCA_035633295.1 Ilumatobacteraceae bacterium
GATCGACGGCCGATGCGACGTGATCTGCCGTGACCAGCGACGTTCGAGGTGCCTCTGACCGGCATATCGGTGACACCACCTCATGCTCCGACGACGGCATTATGGGGCGGTCCGAAGGCGCTCGCGGCCGACCGACTTCGCATGATATGTGGGTGTCGTTGGGGCCCGTAGTGTCCCTGCGAGCGGGCTCGATGGTGAGGAGCTCGTGATGCGTTGGAAGCCGGTTGTGGTGCAGTCCGAGAGGTCGGATGGGTCGCTGGTGGTGACGGTCGGTCATCCGCTCGTGGACGCCTATCTCGAGTTTCTTCGGGCTCGGGCGAGGCCGAACACGATCCGGGCGGTGGCGTTCGATTTGAAGGTGTTCTTCACCTTCGTCGACAAGACCCCGGTGCGGGTGACGTCGGCTGATGTGATGGCGTTCATCACCGCCCAGCGCAAGGGCGATGGCGGCAAGGTGGTGTCGATCGACCGGTCGGCGGGGTTGTCGCCGCGCACGATCCGGCGGCGGTTGTCGTCGGTGTCGGGGTTCTACGCATATCTGATGGTCCGCGATGACACCTCGGTGACGCGTAACCCGGTGCCGCGAGGTTTGGTGACTCGTCATCAACGCTCGGGTCCTCGTCGTCGAGCCCCGTTGGTGCGCACACCGGTGACGTTGCCGAAGGTGTTGTCACCGGGCGATGTGGATCGGTTGGTGGCGGCGTTGCGGACCGAGCGTGATCGGGCGATGGTCGACGCGATGCTGCTGGGCGGGTTGCGTCGTTGCGAGGTGCTCGGGTTGCGGCTCGAAGATGTCCGCTCAGCCGAACGCAAAGTGTTCATCGCCGATGGCAAGGGCGGCCGGCAACGCCTGATCCCGATGTCGGCACGCTTCTTCACGACCCTGGCGCGCTATCTCGACCAGGAACGCCCAACCGATGTGTCGACTGATGCGGTGTTCGTGGTGCTGCGCGGTCCGACGTGTGGGGCGCCGTTGTCGGCGTTCGGGCTCGATGAGATCATGCGCGGTGCACGTCGCCGAGCCGGTCTCGAACAGGCGTCGTGCCATCAGCTGCGCCACACCTGCTTCACCCGGCTGCGCGAGGCCGGCATGTCGATCGAGGCGCTGCAGGCCCAGGCCGGTCACGCCTCGATCGAAACCACCCGGGTGTATCTGCACCTCACGAACGAGTGGCTCGCCGGCGAGTATCGCAAGGCGCAGAAACGCATCGACGCTGACCGGTTGGCGGTGACGCGATGAGCGCTGTCGCTGCGGTCGTCGGCCCGGTCGAGCGACCGAAGGTGCCCTCGAGTTGGGAGGAGATCGATGCTGCGGTTCCGCAGGTGGCGGCGACGATGCTGGCCTATCTGGCCCAGGTCACGGTGTCTTTTCGGCCCTCGACGTTGTCGTCGACGGCGACCGACTTGCGGATCTTCGCCGGGTTCTTGATCGGCCATGACCCGGCGTTGAGCTGTGTTGCCGACATCGACCGTTCCCATGTCGAGGCGTTCAAGGTCTGGCAACACGATCAGCCCGGCATGACCGGCAAACCGTTCAAGACGACCTCGTTCCGGCGGCGCATCGGGCGTCTGCGCATGTTCTTCGTCCGCATCATCGAATGGGACTGGGACGACGCCCCAGCGAGGGTGCCGATCTTCTTCGGTGACGTCCCCAAACGTGACGAGTCACTGCCGAAGTTCCTCGACGACGGCGACTACGCCAAGTTCATGCGCGCCCTCGCGGATGAACCGGTCCTGCATCGTCGCCTCGGTGTGGACATGCTCGCCCGCACCGGCATGCGCGTCGGGGAACTCTGCGACCTCGAAGCTGACGCCGTGTCGATCATGGACGGCGAAGCCTGGCTGCGCATCCCCGTCGGCAAGCTCCACAACGACCGCTTCATTCCGCTGCACCCGCACCTCGTCGAACTCATCGCCGAATATCGAGCAAGCAACGGGCCCTTCACCCCCGGCCGGCTCCTCTCAGGAGCCGAGGGACCATTGAACCGCTACACCGTCGACAGCTGGGTCAAAAGCGTCGCCAAGCGAGCCGGGATCACCAGCACCGTCCACCCCCATC
>DASQFE010000326.1:0-8106 GCA_035633295.1 Ilumatobacteraceae bacterium
CTCGATCGGTGGTGGCATCGACGGTCGTCCGTGTCAGGTAACGCAGGTCGTCGAGTGTGCCGGTCTGGACTGCGCGACCCTGACGGATGATCGTGACGCGATCACAGAGCTTCTCCACCTCGGCCAGGATGTGGCTCGACAGCAACACGGTGCGCCCTTCGCGCGTTGCGTCGAGGATGCAGTCCTGGAACACCGACTCCATGAGCGGATCGAGCCCTGACGTTGGTTCGTCGAGCAGGAGCAGTTCGGCCTGTGACGACAATGCGGCGATCAGCGCAACCTTTTGCCGGTTGCCCTTGGAGTAGGTACGGCTCTTCTTGCGCGGGTCGAGCGCCAGGCGTTCCACAAGGTCATCCCGGCGCTCTTTGTCGACTCCACCGCGCAGACGAGCGAGCAGGTCGATCGTCTCGCCGCCCGACAGGTTGGGCCAGAGGTTCACGTCGCCGGGCACGTAGGCGAGCCGACGATGCAGGTCCACGGCGTCGCTCCATGGATCACCGCCGAGCAGCGTCACCACCCCGCTGTCGGCCCGGAGCAACCCGAGCAGGATTCGAATCGTCACCGTCTTGCCGGAACCGTTCGGACCCAGGTATCCGTGCACCTCTCCCCGGGCGACCTCGAGGTCGAGGCCGTCGAGCGCACGCGTCGAGCCGAAGGTCTTCACGAGGCCCTGGATCGAGATCGCTGGCGTGGTGTTCGGCATCGTTCGCCACCCTCCTCGAGCCCATTCTGCCAGCACCGCTCCCGCGTGTTGAAGAGTCGTACGGCCCAGCCGTCACACGGTGCCGGGTCAAACGTGACGTTTGGTCACTCGGCGTGGAGTGAATACGTGGTGGAATGAATACGTGGCGCCAACCACCGACGGGCCGTCGCGAGAAGCGTCACACTAGGCCCGGCACCGTGTGACGGTTTGGTCAACGCAGGCGGGCTTTGGCGTGTTGTTTGGCTTGGGTCAGCGCCACCCGTTGCGGGTGTTGCTTGTAGAAGGGGTCGAGCGGATAGCAACCCGACACGAGCCCGTTGCGCGGCGCCGTGGTGCAGTCGCTGAATGTGCGACACACCAGACGCGACTCGAACGGACGCCCCGCGAGCGTGTCGGCCGCCAGTTGCGGGTACGACAGGACCATCCGCCCGAGCCCCACCATCGTCGCTCCCCCACCGTCGACCACCGCTTGGCCGACGTGCGACAGCCAATCCTGGAGGTAGGAGTAGCCCGAACCGATGATCGCCAGTTGCGGGTGGGCGATCGTCAGCTCACGGGTCACGGCGAGTTGACGTGCCACACCGTGCAGCGGATCCTCCGGCGGCCGGTATCCGTCCGACGGCGGGAAGTAGGCCGGACGTTGGATGTGCGGGTTGTAGTACGGGCTGCCCGCCGTCACGCTGACGAGGCCGATGCCCAGGTCGGCACAGAGGTCGAGGAACGCATGTGTCTCGGTGAGGTCGATGCCCATCCCCGTTCCATCGCCACCGAAGGCGTACCGGTAGGGCTCGCTCGTTTCCGGAACGCCGACACCCCCTGCGCCCGCCATGTACGGGACGAGATCGAACGCCGACAGTCGCACAGCGATGGCGAGGCCCGGCGCTCGATCTCGGATCCCCGACACGACGGTTCGGAGGAACTCGGTTCGGCCGGCGAAATCACCGCCGTATCGGCCGTCACGGTCGTAGCCAGTGAGCAGTTCGTGGAGGAGATAGCCGTGACAATGCTTCACATCGACGAAGTCGAAGCCGGCCCGCTGGGTGAGTACAGCGGCGACGATGTAGTCCTCAGCGAGCTGATCGAGCTCGTGGTCGGTGAACACAGCGCCACCATCGACTCCGACGCGGCGATCGAGGAGCGGGTGCGAGTACGCAGTCCGCGGGAGCGGGGCCCCCTCCGGACATGACCATCGGCCTGAATGGGTGAGCTGCAGCCCTGTGACCTGATCCGGAGCGAGGAGGCGGCGCAGCTCGGCCAGTTCCTCGACAGTCGACTCGTTGGTCACCAGCTGGTTCGGGTTCGCCCGGCCATCGAGGCGAACCGCGGTGGCCTCGCCCCACACGAGTCCACACCCACTCGAGCCGAATCGCTGCCAGCGGCGGCGCACGAGGTCGGTGGGGCGTCCATCGGTCGTGCCATCCCAGCCCTCCATCGGGAGCACGGCGAACCGGTTCGGTGAGGTGAACACCCCACCGGCGCCGTCACGGATCTCCACCGCTCCCGACAGCGACCCCGCCCGATCGACCTGCTCGGCGATCGGAATCTCGATACCGAGACCGACACAATGCTCACGGAAGGCTTCGACGCTGTCGAGCTTCTTCACCTGCGTCCAGCGAACACTCACGACGCCACCTCCTCGTCGTGCTCGCACGCTTCGAGTCGTTCGAGGATGTCGGCCAGCACCGCACGATCCGAGTCGGGCCGACGCGGCGCCCCTGGCGGCGTGCCGTCGCACTGCGCCCACCCGCGCAACTCGAACCACATCGCCGCATCATGTCGATACCCGGGGACGGGCGCGCGGAACGTGAAGTTGCCGAGGTACTGCAACAGGTCGTTCAACTCGTGGAACGCCGGATCGCCGGCAGCCCACAACCGGTCGCGTACGGCGAACGCCTGCGGCGCGAACGTCGACAACCCGAGGAGGTAGTCAGACCCGTACATCACCATGTCGATCGCCAGGTCGTTGCCGGTGAACACGGTGAAGTCGGGGCGCACCCGGTCGCGCAGGTCGAGCCGGTCCCATTCGAGCTCACGACTCAGCGACGAATGCTTTGCTCCGACGCATGACCCGATCCCCATCATCCCCTCGTAGGCATCGAGCGACGGAATCCGACCATACGGAACGAACATCGCTCCGAGTTCGAACCCGATGAACGCCTCCACCTCGTCGCCGATCGCGGCGAGCGCCCCGACCCATCCGTCGTCGTCGAGCGAGTTGAGCCCGTACGACGGGAACACCACCGGCGTTCCACCTCGCTCAGCGATCGCACCGCAGGCCGCAAGACATCCGTCGAGATCGAACGACGCGCCAGGCGCGTCGGCCACGTAGGCCCCCGCCACGAAGTCTCCACCCGTCACCTCAGCGGTCAGGTCGAGGACTCGGCTCCTGTCGGCGGCGTCGAGGAGCTGGACATAGCCGGTGTCCATGTTCACCGCCGGCGTCAGGCCGGCGCCAACCGTTCGAGCGAGGTGCGCTTCGACGGCGGTCCAGTCGATGTCGCAGTCAGGCGTGAACGGCAAGAGCACGGCCGACATGCCGGTGATCGTGCGCTGCGGGCGGATCCTGGCGATGAGCTCGCTCTCGGTTGTGGTCACGGGGCCTCCTCGGAGGCGATGTTGCCACATCGACGACGCTGTACGTTTGGTCGATGGACGACATCGACAACGCCAAATACATCGCTCTGACGACGTTCAAACGTGATGGCACGCCCAAGGCCACACCGGTGTGGATCACGGGACACGACGGCTCCTATCTCTTCTACACCGGGGTCGATGCGTGGAAGACCAAGCGCCTGCGTAACAACCCCGCCGTCGAAGTTCGGGTGTGCGACATGCGAGGCCGGGTCGAGCCTCACGCCACCGTGTACCAGGGCACCGGCGAATTGCTCGCCGACGAGACGTCGATCGCCGAAGCGAAGCAGGCGATCGCTGACAAGTACGGATGGCAGGCTGCCCTGGCGCGCGCAGCCGACTGGACGAGAGCCCGTGTCGGGCGAGGCGACGATCCGATCGCAATCCGCCTCACACTCACGGCGCCGGACTGAACCCCCCGCGCACCAGCACGGATCAAGGCAGCCCGTTTCAGAGCAGCACGGCCAGGCCGTCGCCGAGCACCTTGAAGCCGAGCACCAGGAACAGCACGAACATCACCGTGTTGTTGTTGGCGAGCAACCACTCCTTGGCCTCGGTGAGTGGCTTGTCCGCTCGATCGCCCAGGATCAGGTAGGTCGCCACCGGCACGATGATCGTGATCGAGGCGATCAGTACATAGACCATCAACGTGATGTACTCCTCGGTGGTATCGAGCCCGGCCGACCCGATGGTGGCCGCCGCCGCGATGGTGAGGCCGAGGTTCTTGGGGTTCAGCGCCGACAGCAGCACGCCGACTCCGAACGACTTGCCAGGGCTGAATGAGTCGATCGCGGCCATCCAGCCCGGCAGCGCGGGCTCCTCGCCCGGCTTCGGGCGGCTCGTCCACTGCTTGCCTGCGAGCCCGATGAGCAACAGCCCGATCACCACCTTGACCGCCGCCACGGTGTCCGACTCGCCCCCGCTGTCGGACTCGAGACCGAGGGCCAGCACGATCGCGCCGACGAGCGTGAGCCCCAGAATCCATCCGAATGCGAACGTCAGGCTGTTCTTCTTCGCCGACTTCGAGAACAACATCAAGATCAGCGCGATGATCGGAACGGGACTGATCGCCACACCGATCGCCAACGGCAGCACTTGGCCGATTGCAGCACCCATCTGTCGCACCCTCTTCTACCGAACGGTCATCGTGATGCTGGCGACCGTAGCCGAGGGGTCCCGGACGAGCGGTCGCGCTGAACATCAAGATCGTATGGGCGTGCACCGAATCCTCGTGGAATACTGCGCGGATGACGAACGACAGTGCCCAGGATCGGTACCGCCAAGCCGCCCAGATCCTGCACGACGTGGCCAAGCCCATCAAGGTGCTCTCCGCGCTGGCGTGGCCGGGGGGGATCCGCGAGGAGTTCCTCGCCGGCGGCGCGGACAAACTCCCCGAGCCCACGTATGCCACCATCGACCCGAACCCGATGATCGAAGGCATTGACGCCGCGAGGCGCTTGTTGCGCCCCGGCAACGTCGTCGACGACTGGCTCGACCGCGAGGCCACATCGATCGAGTCGACGGCGCTGATGATGTCATCACTCGGCACGCCGGCCTTTCACGCGTACAGCCGCAAGCTGTATGGAGTACCGAGCCAACCGTTGCGTTACGACCCGGCCACGCCCCTCGACCTCGCCCAGAAGGTGCACGACGCCGTCATCGACCTGCAGTCGGCCGCGTTGCTCCGGCCCGCGTTGCGCACGAAGACCAGCGACGAGGTTGCCGCCTACATCGAGGAGGCCGTGAAAGAACACTTCGGTGACTCGGCCCCCGAGGTACTGATTGTCGACGAACTCTCCGCGAATGCCGTTGCATCCACGAGCAAGATCAAGATCCGTCGCGACGCCAAGTTCACCGCCAAGGACGCGTCGCAGCTGCTCAACCATGAGGCGTTCATCCACGTAGCGACCGGCCTGAACGGACGCGCCCAGAACGACATCCCGATTCTCGCCATCGGTCACCCAGGCACGGCGCGAACGCAGGAGGGCCTCGCCGTGTACTCCGAGTACGTGTCGGGCACGCTGGGAATGGACCGCCTGCGTCGTTTGGCCGACCGCATCCTTGCGGTGCAGTTGGTCATCGATGGCGCCGACTTCATCGATCTGTACCGCTGGTTCCTCGATCGCAGCGCCGACCCCGAGCAGGCGTTCGAATCGACCCGACGCATCTTCCGCGGCGCACCGATGACGGGCGGCGCACCGTTCACGAAAGACTGCGCCTACCTGTCCGGTTACCTCCAGGTTGCCACCTTCATCCGCGCTGCGTTCCGGGCGGGTCGCGCCGACACCATCGGGCTGCTGTTCGCCGGCAAGCTCGATCTGTTCGCGATCCCGGCGCTCGGTGAACTTCGCAGCCAGGGACTCGTCAAGCCGGCCCTGTTTGCGCCGCCGTGGGCGACTGATCCCGGCTGGATTCTCAGCCACCTGACGCTGATGACGTTCATGGCCGACATCGACCTCTCCGCTGTGACCGACGCCATCTCCGACGTGCTCGAGCACTGCCCGCGCGTCGAGGTGCAGCTGCCCGACGCCGCAGGCGGGTGACCCCCGGCCGCCAACGACGCGCCGTCAGCCCTTCGGGATGTCGCGCCGATGCTTGTTGTGGCTTGGTTCGCTCTTGGTCTTCATGTCGCTCAGCTGACGGATCATCTCGTCACGCACCTCGTTGAATGCGTGATCCAGATCGACACTCGACGACGTTGCCACGAGCGGAGCGTGCCCGTCGACCTTGACGTCGAGCGTCACGTGCTGGCTCTTGGTGTCACGATCCTTCACGAACAGTTGCATGGCCACGGTGCCCTCGTCGAACGAACGAAGGCGTGCGTCGAGCTTGCCCCAGTGATCGATGAGCTTCTCGAGATCGCCGTCGTACACGTCGCCGTGCACCGTCAGGCTGTCGGCAACGGTGGCCGGATGCTGGTTCGTCATCACATCTCCTTCAAACTGCGGGCAGACACCCGCCCGCTGCTTCCATTCAATCCGAACAACGCTCAACCCGCCCAAACCGCTCGGATTCCGTCGGCCTGGAGCGAGACCTCGAGGGATGTCGTCAGTCCGTCGTCAACGACGCGTCGGTCATGCCAGATCGTGAGGGCCTGCGCCGAGGTAGCCGCGCCCGGCGCGGATGGCCTCACCCCATGGGGTCAGGATGTCGAACAGCTCGTCGATGTCACTGCCGAGCGCCTCCAGGGCCGGTTGCATCTGGCTGTCGGTGGCCACCTCGAGCTGCTCTCGGGCGTGACGACCTGCTTGCGTGAGGTACGTCGATGGGCCCGCTCCATCGAGGAAGCCGAGGTTGCGGAGATGGTGCTCGGAGACGTCGAATTCCTCGGCGGTCCACCCGCGCGTCCGGCTGTAGCTGCGCACCGGCAAGCCCCAGTACAGCTCGGTCAGGATGCCGATGTCGGTGGGAGTCAGGCCGGCGGCCACCCAGGCGGCATTGTGGCAGTCGCCGCGGTACTCGCGCAGGAAATCACCCAGGTGCCAGACCGCCGCCAGCGGTTCGACGGGGACCGGCAGTGCGGCAATACCCGCAGCCATCGGACGCCCATTGATGGGCAGCGGCACAGCGGCACGCCGGAGCAGCCCCAGCGCTCGTTCCATCCCTTCGGGCCGCTCGCCGAGCAGACGCTGCAGCTGGCCCACGGCACCCTCGGCGCGAGCCGCACGGATCGTCGGCGCGTCGGTGCGACTCCAGGCGATGTCGACGAGCGGTACGACGACGGCACGACTGAACACGCCGAACGCCGCGGCGATCACCTCGCCGGGTACCTGTCCGAGCACACTGCCACGGCTCGCGAAGTAGGCCGGGCCGTCCGGCAGCGCCACGCCGTCGGCATCGCTGCTGCTCGGGTCGAATCCCAGCGCAACATAGTTCGCAGGGCATGCGGGCGAGAAGTACACCTGCCCGATCACCGGTTCGAGGACCGAACCGAATCGGCGGGCGTTCCGAGACGTCGTCGTCAGTTCCATCCGCCGACGGTACGCCATCAGCGTCACACGGTGCCGGGTCAAACGTGACGGTTGGCCACCGCGTAACGTCTCCGTATGTCCGATCGCACCGTTGTTCTCGTCCACGGCAACCCGGAGACCGCCGCCATCTGGGGCCTGCTCACCGAGGCGCTCGTCAATCGCGGCAGAACCGAGGTCATTGCGCTGTCGCCGCCGGGCTTCGGCGTGGCAGTTCCCGATGGTTTCGACCCCACGATGGACGCGTACGCCGACTGGCTGGTCGGCGAACTGGAGGCGATCCGGGCCACCGACACCGAGATCGACCTCCTCGGACACGACTGGGGCGCAGGCCACGTCTACGGAGCACTCGCACGCCGACCCGACCTCATTCGCACGTGGACCGGCGACATCGCCGGTGTCATCCACCGAAACTACGTCTGGCACGACATGGCCCAGGCGTGGCAGACCCCCGACATCGGCGAGCAGGTGATCGCCGGCATGACGGAGGCGAGTGCCGACGACAAGGTGGCGCTGTTCACCGGGCTCGGCCTCCCGGGCGATCTTGCGTCGGAACTTGCCGCCGGGTTGAACGCCGAGATGGGCCGTTGCGTCCTGCGGCTCTACCGCACGGGCGCTCAGCCCGCGGTCGGCGAACTCGGCGCCCGCCTCGCTGCAATGGAACTCCCGCCCGGTCTTGTGGTCGACGCGGAACTCGACATCTACATCCCGTCGGAGCTGTCGAACGACATCGCCCGGCAGCTCGGCGCCGACGTGCTGCGACTCGACGGTCGTGGCCACTGGTGGATGGTCGACGACGTCGAT
>DASQFE010000327.1:0-5758 GCA_035633295.1 Ilumatobacteraceae bacterium
AACCGCTCGCGTACCGGCGAAGTCAGTCACCCTCCCCATGCCAACGCCCACTGCTTAATCACTGTCGACCGGAAGCGTCCGGTTGAGGACCGACATCTGAGACGGGGATCGCCAACCGTCGTTCGGGGCAACGACCGCCACCAAGTCGTTCGTGTGGCATCCCTCTATCGGACAACTACCGAGCGCTGAACCCTGCGGGATAGCCGGCCAAAGTGCGGCGCAAAGGCCTCGGCCGTTACGAGCGCCCTCGGCGCGGGCGCCCCAGTGCTACCGGGCGCTGCTGTCGGTGCCGTCGACCAGGATGTGTGCGTCGGTCGACGCGATGGTCGCTGCCGCCGACCTGCGTCGCGCGTTTCGCGTCCGAGCCCGGCCTGCGAGCGGTGTTCGCCCGACTCTGCGACCCGAACAATGGGGTGACGACAGTGTTGGCATCGAACCGCTCGGTGGCGGAGTCGCCAGCGAAGTGAGGAACGACCATGACGTCGTTGACGGTGGCGAGCATTTGATTGAAGCGTCTGAGGGCGTACAGATGCAGATCCATGATCGCTTGCAGTACGGCCCGGCCACCGAGGACACCGAGGACCTGTTCGTGCTCCTCGTCAACGACGACAGCCGCTCACCGGAACAACTCGGCAACGATCTGCTCCGGATCGTCCGCGACTCCTGACCCGCCGGTCATCCAGTCGGAGGCAGCCCTGTCACATCGGGCGGGGTGCGTGGGGAATCTTGGCCGAACGTTTGCCAAGTTGCGGATGGCCGGTCACCTCCCGTTCGTATGGTGAGCGGATGACGTCGTCATTGGTGTGTCGGGGGGCGCGGTGACGAACCGGTCGGCGCTGGGTACGGTCAGCACCATGTCACGTCGACTCGCCGACCGGTACGTCCTCGGCGACGAGGTCGGCGTCGGGGGGATGTCGCGAGTCCACGTCGCGATCGATGAACGCCTCGGTCGCCGGGTGGCGGTCAAGCTCCACGATGCCAGCGTCGTGGCCACGGCGGATCCGGCGGGACGCGAGCGATTCCTCCGGGAGGGTCGGACGACGGCCGGGTTCAGCCACCCTCACGCCGTGACGGTGTTCGACGCCGGCGAAGACGCCGGTGACCTCTACATCGTGATGGAATTCGTCGACGGGCCGTCGTTGGCGGAACATCTCGCAGGGAGCGGACCCCTCCGGGTCGACGAGATGATCAGGATCTCCCGTCAGGTGCTGTCGGCGTTGGCGGCCGCGCATGCGGCCGGCATCGTGCACCGCGACGTGAAGCCCGCAAACATCCTGATCGGTGCTGACGGAGACACCAAGCTGGCCGACTTCGGGATCGCCAAGCGGTTCGACGATCTCGGCGCCTCGGTCACCTCGACCGGCATCGTGATCGGAACACCTCGCTATCTCGCGCCCGAGCAGGCGCTCGGTCACGCCGCCACACCTGCCACGGACGTGTACTCGATGGGTGTCGTGATGTTCGAGATGCTCACCGGCCGGCTCCCGTTCGACACCGACCCACTCGTGGCTGCCGCAGACGCGACACAACAGTCGCCCGCAGTCCGGCTGCGGTCGCTCCGGCCGGAGGTCCCTGCCGCGCTGGCAGGGGTGGTCGCCTCGGCGCTGGCGCCGCAGCCGGCTGATCGGCCGGCGACGGCCGCAGCGCTGCTGGTGGCATTCGACGAAGCCTCGGCTCCGCACGACAGGTCGACCAGGGTCGCCGAACCGACGCTGGTCATGCCGGTGGGGTCGTCGCCCCACAGTCCGGCGACCACCGAGGTGCTGCCGTCCGCTCCGCCCGAGGCGCACCACGTGACCTCCGAGCGTTCGTCGGGTCGTACGGCGGTGCTGCTGTTCGTCGGGCTGTTGGTGTTGCTCGGAGGCGTCGTTGCTGCCGCAACGCTCGGTTCGCGTGACGATGCCGACGGCGTCGTCGTGACCGTCGCGCCGACGTCGACGCTGGCCCTGCCCGCAGACACCGCGCCGGTCGCGCCCGCACCGCCACCGCCCGAAGCGACCGCGACCGCACCGACACTGCCCGAACCGACCGTGATCACCGCACGGGTGGTCGAGGTGGTGGTACCCGAGCCGACGGTCGTGACCTTGGTCCCCGGGTTTGCGGTCACGGACGACCTCGAGGTGTTCCTCCTCCAGGTCGAGAGCGACCCCGACGCCCTCGGTCAGTCCGGCGCGGAGCTCGCCGATGAGCTCCGCAAGGTGATCGAGCAGCGAGGCGGTGAGCAACGAAAGTCGGCCGAGAAACTGCAGGAGGTGCTGGTGGGGTGGGCCGACGATGGCGAGATCCCCTCAGCCATCGCCGTTGCCCTCGTCGAGCTCCTCGCGCCCCTCGCGAAGAACGGCTGACATCTTCAGGCTCCGGCCGCCCGCGTGTCCAGCGGCGTTCACGACGGGGCGGCACCGCCGGCCCCGGTGCGGCACGCGATCGGCGAGGCGGGACGCGCAGCGTCAGGGCGTGGGGAATGCACTCGAACGGGACGGGTGGCTCCATCTCGACCGCCTCACCATCTCCGCCTCACTCGCTGCTCATCTCCTATCGGACACGTTCACGCCTGCCCGGCAAAGCGGTGGTGAGCTCACAACACTTCGAGGATCAGCCCGCGTCGACGAGCGCTCCGTAGCGCTGTTGTGCCGCTTGTGCTGATGTTCCGAGCAGGCTGCCGATCTTCTGCCACGAGGCACCGGCGCCACGGGCGGCGATGACCGCGTCGGCGACCTGGCGTTCACTGCGAGCCCGCGCGAGCGCAGCTCGTTCGAGCAGGTACTCCTCGACCGGGCGTTCATCGTTGGCCTCGGGTTCGTAGTCTTCGAATCGTTTGGCGAGTTCGTCGGCTTGGTCGAGGATCTCTTGGATTGAACGGGGCATGGGAGTCACCTCAGGAACTTGTTGCGGGCGGTCATGGCCTGCACGATGAAGTCGATTCCGTCGCCTTCGACGACGCCAATCCCGAGCAGGTGGCCATCGGTTGGTGCTGCGATGAGCATCGTCAGGCCGTCGAGATCGAAGACGCGTGTCGGGTTGCGGTAGGCGTGGAGGATGTCGTCGTCGTGGACCCCGTGCTTGCGTGCGCTCTCCAAGATCACCGGATCTACAACCATCAACTTACCTTGATAGTGACCCTCTCGGCAACACCAGGGCGCTCACGAGCACGCAACGTCGCAGCGCCGGCGAAGTCAGTCACCTTCTCGATGCCACGTCACCCGCATACTCACCACTGTCGACCGGACGTGTCCGGTCGGGGACCGCCAACTGAGACATCTGGCGAACAGACCCGAGCGGTGTCGAATGCGGCCAGTCACGCCCGGATGTCATCCCCCGACAACGTCAATCATCCCCCTCCCCTGGCGCTCGGGCGCAACCCACCAGCCGGAAGAATACATGCGCTTTCGGGTTGACCCGGATCCACTGGCCGTGAACCCGGGTATTCCCCCGCCGAGGATCAGGCCACTCGTGTCACGAGCGAACGGTGGCCCGTGCCGGGCACGAAGAGGCTGCCGGCCGCCGACAGCTTCTTGATGTACTCGGCATCACCGTTGCTGGCCGCCGCCGACGCGTCGATCGCGGCCGCGTCAGCCCCGATCCCGATCCACGTCAACTGACCGAAGACGCCATACTCCTGCATCATCAAACCGACGGGCATTCCGGTCACGGATGTGACGTGCTGAGCAACGTCGATCCCCCAGCCAATCGCCTCTGCGTACTGACCGTTGGCGATCACGGCGTTCGTGACGACGGCCATCGAACCGACGGGCGGCGGATCACCGAGGTCGCCGTGGAGCGGTGTTGCCAGCGAATCCTGAGGCGGACCGACCACGATGTCTGCGCCTGCGGCGAGCTTTGTCTGATAGTCGGCATCACCGTCGAGTGGAGCCGCCTTCGCCGTGAGATCAGCGATGCCCTCGACTCGAATGGTGAACGCGATCGCTCCGATCGGCGCGCCGAAAGCCGCGGCCCAAAGTGCGACCTCGGTCCCCATCTTGGCGGAGACGGTGGCAGCCATCTCGACGGCCCAGGCTGCAGCCGCGTCCTCTGGTCCAGCCGTCATCAGCTGGCGTGTGAAAAGTTGCATGTCGATCCCCATCTCATCTCGTCGTGATCCGTCGATGACGGACCCCCACTTGGTGCGTCGGGTTCGAAACACCGGGATTCACAATCGCGCGAAGTTCGCAGGCCGTCAAGTAAATCGGTCATGTTCCGTGACTAATCACGAGGTTCTCCGCAGAAGCGGCGCTTCAGACGCCCCACGCCGTGCAAGGCATCTTCTTGATGTCGTTGGACTAGCACAACCTCGAGTACATCCTCGTCGGCGGACTTGGTGCCCGTGCGCACGTCGACGAGCGACATTTGCTGCGTGCCCGAAGGTGGACTCGTCACCGAGGGTGATCTCGATTCTCCCGAAGTGATACTGCGCTCAATCGTCAGGTCACCCGCTCGGTAATCGCGCAACCCAACGGAGATTCGGGCGAGCGGTATCCGGCGAAGTCAGTCATCTTCTCGACGCCAACGCCCACCGCATGATCACCCGTCGAGAGGAAGCGTCCGGTAGAGGACCGGCAGATGAGACCGCTCGCAGACCATGCTCCGGGCCTCAGGATCTGTCCCCAACGACGTACTGAGCCGATGCGCACACAGTCATACTCGTGTAGCATTCAGGTGTGACCTCAAGAAAGCAACGGATCACCGTGACGGTCGACCCAGCGCTCGTCGAGGCAGGTCAGCGAGCCGTGGCGGCTGGACAAGCGGATTCGGTCAGTGGTTGGGTGAGCGCTGCGCTCGAGGACAGGATCCTGCGAGACCGCAAGCTCGCCGTCCTGGCAGCTGCGGTTGCGGACTACGAGGATGAGTTCGGCGAGATCACCGTTGAGGAGATCGCCCGCCAGCGACGAGCCGATCGCGAGGACGCACGCGTGGTGCGTGGTCGTCGTCTGCCCACACCACGCACGACGAGGTCGGCGTGACCCTCGTGCTCGACAGCGCAGCCTTCGTGGCTCTGGAGCGCAACGAACGTCAGATGTGGACCCGACTGAAGGCTGCTCAGGTCAGCGGTGACGTTCCGATCACCCATGCCGGAGTTCTCGGGCAAGTGTGGCGCGGCGCCCCGCGTCAAGCTCGCTTGTCCCAGGCGCTCGGGGGCATCGAGGTCATCGCACTTGATGAGCCGCTCGGTCGAGCTGTGGGGCGACTGCTCGGCGCAGCAGGCATGTCCGACGTCATCGACGCTGCCGTCGTGTTGCTCGCGAGTGACGGGGACGAGATCGTCACGGTCGATCGTTCCGACATGGAGACGCTGGCGGCAGCTTCGGGCCGCCATGTCGAGTTGATCCATCCCTGATCGCCCTGATCGCCGGTTCACGGACACCTGAACCGTCCGGTTGAGGACCGGCAGTTGAGACGTGCATGGGCGACCGCTCGGGTCCGACGAAAGCACTCTGAACCGTCCACACACCATCCCCTATCGGACACCTACCAGGCGCCCGATTCTGGTTGATACGACCGTAAGAGTGTGGCGTCATGCTTCGGCCGGACTGTGCGGGTCAATGCTGCGTGCGCTGAGTGGACACCCCGAGGTCCTACGACTCTGTCGGCCGTGGCATGAACGGCGTCGACTGGAAGTGAGCCCTCGGGTGAAGCGTCAAGGTGGCGTCGTCCTCCGGGGTGAATGGAGGTGCACGATGGACCGGAAGCGAGTACTGAGAATGATGCTTGTGGCTGCGTTGTCGGGGAGCCTGTTCGTGGGCTGCTCATCGGACGGCGCGAC
>DASQFE010000328.1:0-3259 GCA_035633295.1 Ilumatobacteraceae bacterium
CACCGGATCACGCGTATCCAAGATGCGTACCGGGTCGATCGTCACCACCGACGACGGCACACCCGAGGCCGCATTGACCACCACCATCCCACCACCACCCAACGTCACCGCAACCGCAGCCCCAACCGCAGCCCAACGCGACCTCCACACACCCCGACGCCGACCGGCAACTGAAGCCACAACCCCTCCAAGGGTCACAAGGACACCCCCAGATGGCTGCCCAGAACACACACTCTGGCCCACCACACCAAACATGTCGAGACGTTCGACCAACAACGGAAGCGACACGGTGATAACCAACTGACGGCTGCAAGAGTGGCCGGGGCGCCTGACGTCGTCGACGAGATCGGGGGCAGACCCCGCCTCGCTCGAGCACCCATTTCGCCTGCTCACCATTCGCAGTAGCGTGGCGTCATCTGTCCTGAGGCCACATTGAGGAGCAGGCGCTGTGAGAATCTTCATGAGCTACTCGCGACGAGACACGGAGTTCGTCGAGAAGTTGGACCGAGCTCTCACTGCACGTGGATACGACATCTGGGTCGACAGCGACGACATCGTCGGAAGCGGCGAGGATCGTTGGCGTCGATCGATTGTGAAGGCGATTCGCGAGTGCGACGCCATTGTCCTGGTGTTGTCGCCGAACTCGACCGCCTCGGCGAATGTTGAACGGGAGTTGACCGTTGCGGCCGACAATGGCAAACGCGTGGTCCCGCTCATGTACCGAGCGTGCGAGTTGCCCGATGGATTCCAGTACGAACTTGCTGGGGTTCAGTACGTTGACTTCACAGTCCTTGACTTCAACCAAGGGGTGCAACATCTTGTAACGCACCTCGGACCGACGATCACGCCGGAGCCGCCCGAGCCCGACGATCGAGCATCGGGTGCACCGCAAGCCGACGACCAAGTGGGCCTCGAGGGCCGACGTCGTTGGATCGTCTTGGCCGGTGTCGGCGTTGCGTTGGCGGCGATCGCGGCCATGGTGACGGTCATGTCGATGGGCGGCGGCGATGAATCCGCCGATGCACGGCTCGACCGAACCACCGATGCCTCGTCGGTTGCGACAGCGGATCAACCCGACGTGAGTACCGACACGACGGCCATATCCGCAGCGCCATCGACCACCCCGGCGACGTCGGCCGCAATTCCCAACCCAGAGCAGCTTCAGGCCCAGGAGCTGGTGAACGAGTGGGCCGATGCGACGACGCGGCGCGACTTCGTCGAGGCAGCACGACTCGACACGTCGATGACCGCCGAACAACTCGAGGCCCTCTACCGCCCTGCTGATGCACCGACGCGCATGATTGCTGTGCAGCCATACATCGCCGAGACCGTTGCGGATGGTCCGCTGTGGCGATCCACGGGGGCGGCCATGGCATGGGATTACGACGAAGAACCCACCATCAGGACTCACGTCATCTGCTCGGAGTGGGTCGTCGACCTCGCCGCCGGGACCATGCGATGGGAACCTGGCGAAGATGCGTTCGTCCAGGAGCAGATTTCGCAGGAGCGCTTCGACGAGACGTTCTCCGCATTCTGCTCCTGACGCCGTGATCCCAGCGGTGCAGGAAGTCGAGCCGGACGACAGTTGACAACTGTTGTTAATCCAGGCAGGCTGGTGCGGTGAGCAAGACCACGATGAGTTTCGCCCTTCCGCAGGAGCTGCGGAGCTACATCGACGGCCGTGTCCAATCCGGCGAGTACGGCAACACGAGCGAGTACCTACGCGAACTGATCCGACGCGATCAGCAGACCATGGCCGAGCGACGGTTACGCGATCTGATTGCGGATGGGCTCGCTTCTGGCGACGCGCGCCCTGCGACCGATGACGTCATCGACGAACTCCGTCGACGCGCGTTTGCTGCCGATTCGTGACGATCGCACGGCTACGCCCGCTGGCCGAGGCTGATCTCGTCGAACGCACGCAGTGCTACCGAACTGAAGGCGGAACTGAACTTGGCGCCCGCTTCTTCGATGCGGCCCTTGCATCGCTACGAGCGATCGAGAAGATGCCCGGTGCGGGATCACCACGCGCGGGCGAGTTGTGCGACATTCTCGGGCTTCGGGTCCGCCGAGTCGAGGGCTTCCCTGTGGGATGGTTCTACTTCGTGCGCTCCGACCACCCCGATGTCGTTCGGCTGTTGGCCGACGCCCAGAACCTGCCGGTCGTTCTTTCCGATCTGAAACCCTCGTGACCGGCCGTGGCTCGCGAACGCAACCGACGGCGCTATCGAGCGCGTCTGCCCCGACAGGGGAACGGCGCGCGTCCCTGAGACACGGATCCGTCGGCGTGGCTCCAGCCAAAGGATCAGACGGTGGCGTCGCGGCGCGGCAGCTTCCAGTTCGGTCGAATGAAGTGGCAGGTGTAGCCGGCGGGATAGCGCTCGAGGTAGTCCTGGTGTTCGGGCTCCGCTTCCCAGAAGGGGCCTGCGGGTGCGACCTCGGTGACCACCTTTCCGGGCCAGATTCCGGACGCATCGACATCGGCGATCGTGTCCTCGGCGACCGCCCGCTGGGTCTCGTCGACGTAGAAGATTGCCGACCGATAACTCGCGCCGCGGTCGTTGCCCTGCCGATCCTTGGTGGTCGGATCATGAATCTGGAAGAAGAACTCGAGCAGCGAGCGGAACGACTCCTGCTCCGGATCGAAGACGATCTCGATCGCCTCGGCATGTGAGCCGTGGTTGCGGTACGTCGCATGGTCGACGTCGCCGCCCGTGTAGCCGACCCGTGTCGAAACGACCCCGGGTCGCTTGCGGATCAGGTCCTGCATCCCCCAGAAGCAACCGCCCGCCATGACAGCCCGCTCAGTCGTCTCACTCATCATCCATCTCCTCATCAGGTTGGTCTCGGTCAGCAACTCGCTGAGATCCACGCGGCGAACTCAGCAGATCCAGCATTGTCTATAACGCCTTGACGTTCGCTCCTGTTCCACGAAGTCGGCCGATCGTTTCGTTTCTCGTAATGGAAAGTCGGGACTCGATCGTCGGTGCGAGCGGTTCCTTCCCACATGACCACTGAGACATCGACTCCCCGCGAGACCGAGCATGTCGGCGACGCACCATCCGATTCCACCACACGCACCCTGATCGGTCGCATCACACCCTTTGAAATCATGGTCGCAGCGTTGATCGCGGCGGTCATGCTCGTGCTGGTCCTCATCGAGCCGAACATTCTCGAAGCGCCGTTCGAGAACGAGCGGACACTCCTGTTCACCTTCGGCGGAACGGCGCTCGCCGCGCTCGCGTTCGTCGCGATGCTC
>DASQFE010000329.1:0-6592 GCA_035633295.1 Ilumatobacteraceae bacterium
GGTGGGCTCACCGATCACGCCGAGCACGGCGCTGCCGTCGTCGAGCAGCACCTTGCCGATCGCCAGGCCTCGTGGTTCGGACAGCAACAGCGCGGCCATTGCCTCGATCGGGACGCGCCACACCTCGACGGCGATCGACGCACCGTCTCCCGCGCTCGTGCGGATCATCGCCGGGTGCACGTCGTGGATCGACCACAGCCGATACTCCGCAGCGGTACGAGATTCGGCGAGAAAGGTCGCACCGATGTCGATCATGTGGTCGTTGAGTTCGAGCCCCCGCATCAACGTGCCGTTGACGGCGAGGTCGACCGTCGGCCCCGGATGCTCGATCACGATGCCTCGATCACGATGCCTCGATCCAGGTGCCCGTGGTGCGCTCCAACGCCTGGCGGAGCCGGTCGGGCGACGTGATCAGACCCGCAGCGCCGGGGCGGCGTTCGACGAAGCTCACCACGGCTTCGACCTTGGGTCGCATGCTGCCCTCGCCGAACTGACCCTGCTCGGCGAGTTCGGTGGCCTCGGCCGTGGTCAGATGATCGAGCCATCGCTCGTCCTGCGTCCCGAAGTTCACGGCCACACGCTCGACTCCTGTCGGCACGATCAGCAGGTCGGCGCCGAGGTCGGCCGCCAGCAGGGCGGACGTCAGGTCCTTGTCGACGACGGCCTCGACGCCGATGAGATCGCCGGAGGCGTCGCGGGCGACGGGGATCCCGCCGCCACCAGCCGTCACCACGACGGCACCCTGGTCGCACAGCGTGCGCACGACGGGAAGCTCGACGATGCCCACCGGGTGGGGGGAGGCGACCGTGCGCCGCCACCCGCGCCCGGCGTCCTCGGCGATGGTCCACCCGAGTTCGTCGGCCAACCCGCGTGCCGTGGCTTCGTCCATGAAGGCGCCGACTGGCTTCACCGGATTGTCGAAGGCGGGATCGTCGAGCGACACGAGGGTCTGGGTCACGAGCGCCACGACCGGCTTGTCGATGCCACGACGACCCAACTCGTTGCCGAGCGCTTTGAGGAACATGTAGCCGATGGCGCCCTGCGTGTCACCAACGGCGTAGTCGATCGGGACGGGCGCCACCTCGGTGGAAGCCAGTTCGGAACGGCGCAGGATGAAGCCCACCTGCGGTCCGTTGCCGTGGGTCACCACGACATTCCAGCCTGCCTCGATCAGATCGACCAGATGCGGGGCAACGGAGCTGACCGTGTCGTACTGGTCGGGGATCGACTCGTGATCCTTGTCGCGCACCAGCGCATTGCCGCCCAGCGCTACCACTGCGAGTCCGCTCACGTCGGTGACCCTCCCGTTCGTGCGGCGACGAGTGCATCGATGGCGCCGATGAAGCAGTCCATCGGCGCCGTCGTGATGCCGGCACCGATCTGGCCGATACCGGCTTCCCGGTGGGCAATCCCGGTGTTGATGATCGGCAGCACCCCCGTGTCGGCGACCAGGCGGGCGTCGATCCCCGCGGCAGTGGCACCGAAGTTCAACGCCGGCAACGTGAAGGCCGAGTTGGTGCCGACGGTGATCGAGCGCATTCGGCGACTGTTCTCGGTGGCGTCGGCCGGGGTGCCACCGACGAACTTCACGATCGCCGGGGCCGCAGCCATGGCGAACCCGCCGAGCCCTGCTGTCTCGGTGATGGCGCTGTCGCCGAGGTCGGCGGCAGCATCCTGCACGCCGTATCCCGGGAAGAACAGTCCGTCGACCGGGTTGGCCGGGGCTTGGAACCACTCATCACCGGTGCCGCTCAGGCGGACGCCGAAGTTGACGCCGTTGCGGGCCATCACGGTCACCATCGAGCTGTCGGGCACACCGGCGGCGGCGTCGAGCATCGCCTTGCACGACGCCATCGACAGGTTGAGGAAGAAGTGGTCGTTGCCGGCGATGAACTCGATCACGCGGGTCAACCGATCGAGCGACTCACCGCTTCGTAGCAGAGCGGGGATGAGTTGCTTGAGCAGCAGGCCGGTTGCCGCAGCGTTGCGGTTGTGTACCTCGTCGCCCATGTGCAATGCCTGGGCGATGATCGGCTTGAGGTCCAGCCCCCCGAGTTGCGACACACCGGCTCGGACCACCTCGAACAGCTCGGTGCCCATCCACTGCAGCCGCTCGATCACCGCTGGATTGTTTGCGCCGAATCGCAGCACCTTGCCGAGGCCCTCGTTGAAGTTGCAGAACGCACGGTTGCCCGCCGAGGTGTTCTCGACCACCCACAGCGGCATCGACGGGCTGATGATGCCCGCCATTGGACCCACTGCGCCCTCGTCGTGCGCCGGACCGTAGGAGACCTCTCCGGCGGCGGCCAGTGCGGCGGCCTGCTCCGGTGAGTCGGCCCAGCCCTCGTAGACGATGGCGCCGGCGATGGCGCCCTGAACTGGGCCGCACATGTCAGCCCACGCAATCGGGGGCCCGGCGTGCAACACCCGACGCTCGCCGGCCAGCGCGGGGATCGCATCACGGGCAAGCTGTACGTCGACGAGCACCGGTTGCGCTTCGAGGTACCGGCCGAAGGCGATCCGGTTCGCCTCCTCGATCGCGGGATCGTTCACCAGGTCGGCCAGCGTGCGCCCGGTGTCGACGTCACCGCCGGCTGGTGGTCGCCACGCCAGCCGGGTTGCCTGACCGCCGGCGCGAACGAGGTTGTCGGCGAATCCGGGAAGGCCGATGTTGACCACTCGGAGATCGGTGTCGAAGAGGTCGTTCATTGGTTGGCTCCTTCAGCGAGCGGCGAGACGGTTGGCGACGTGGGCGGCCCACAGCGCCGCCTCGGCGTTGGTTCGTGCCACCAGCGCACCGGTGGACTCGAGCTTGGCGATGATGTCACTGCGGTTCTGCGGGTCGGCGTCGGTGCCGCACACGTGGGCGATCACGGTGAGGTGGCGACCGGCGGCCTTGGCGTTGCTGCGCGCCCGCCCGAGCGCGCCGATGAGACCGCCGACGGGGTCGTCGGCCGAGCCGTAGCCGAGCACGACGTCCAACAGGATCACGGCAGTCGACGGATCGTCGGCTTCGTTGGCGACACGCTCATCGCGCAGTGCCGGATCGATCATCGGGTGCGGCCGACCCTGGGTGAACTCGTCATCGCCCATGTCGACGATCGTGTGCTCAGTACTCACCCGGATGTCGTCGAGCATCTTGTTCCCCGCCACGGGTGCGTTCGACCAGCTGTCGATGCCCTCGCGCTGACAGAGCAGCTGGGCCTCGAAACAGAACGTCCCGCCGCAGAAGATGCCGCGCACGTACCGCTGGCTCGCCGCCATCCGGCGGGCGCCGTCGTCGAGGCGGCCCCTGGCATCGGCCGAGACCTTCGCCTCGTCGTCGGGCAACGCCTCCCCGCCGGCGAGCGCCACGGCGAGGTCGGCTGCGCCGGCGAGTGTGGATGCGCCGTGGACGTACTCATCGCTGAACGTCGCCGGGTCCTGTCCGAGGAAGATCACGACGACCGGCGTCGACATCCGCCGGGCCTCGTCGAGCACGGCAGCGGCAACACGTTGCGCGGGTGGCTTGGAGACGAGCACGATCACTGCGGTCGCCGCATCGGCGTCGAGCGCCCGCAATCCATGCAGCATCGAGATGCCTCCGATGTCGTCGCTCAAGTCGTGGCCGCCCGTTCCGAGCGCTTGGGAGACACCGGCACCGAGGTTGTGGATGCGCGCCGTCACCTCCTGCATCCCGGTACCCGACGCGCCGACCACGCCGATCGACCCGCGCCGCACGACGTTGGCGAAGCCGAGCGGAAGTCCGTTGACGATCGCCGTGCCACAGTCGGGACCCATCACCATCAGGCCCCGTTCGTCGGCCAGTTGCTTCATGGCCAACTCCTCGGCGACGGGTACGTTGTCGCTGAACACCATCACGCTCATGCCCAGCCGGATCGCCTTGATCGCCTCGGCAGCGGCGTACGTACCGGGCACCGACACCAATGCGAAATTGAGCGCCGGATCGCGGGCGACCGCCATCTGGATACTGGTCATCGGCTGCTCGGCGACGTTGCCGCCATCGGACACCGGCTGCTCGGCGAGCAGTTCGTCGGCGAGGGTCAGTGCTGCGTCGCAGGCGTCGTCGGTGCCGGCGACTGCGACGACGAGGTCCGACGGCTTGGTGTCGAGGTCGTCGCCGAGCCCCGCTTCGACCAGGTTCTCGAGATTGGTCGGCGTGGCCATCACCACCGATGCGGTCTCCAACCCGTCGATCGCGAGCAGTTTCGACGAGATCGCCATCAGGGCAACCGAGTCCTTGTACATGTTGTGAACGATCCGATGCTTCGCGGTCATGCGACGTTCTCCAGTTCGCTGAATCGGGTGGCAAGCATTCTCATGGTGAGGTCGATGCCGCCGAGGGCATCGGCGCCCGAGGTGGCGCCGGTCGCCAAGACGTCGTCGAACGCCTTGACCAGAGCGTCGTGGGGCATCGTTTCGTTGCGCAGTGTGTCGACGAGCTCGACGAGGCGCTCGGTGAACGCACCACGAACGGCGAGGCGGAGGTAGTGGGCGCTGATCGGCGTGGTGCGCCCGAGCAACCCGGGCAGCGCCCGGCTGAGTTCGTCGATCATGGGAGTCGACACCGTGGGCGACGTAGCCCGATGCAACACAGCGAGCATCCCGACCATGACGTCGTCTCCGGAAGGTGTGAGACCCGGACCGCGCCCGATGATCCGGGCCAACGCCGCTCCCACGGCGGCGCTCCGACAACCGTGCCCGGTGCCGTTCAGGGCGCCGAGGAGTGTCGCGACCGAATCGTCGAGGTCGCACGAGCCCAGGCGTCGGGTACGACACAGGTCGGCGAATCGTTGCATCGTGGTCATCGGGACGTTCGACGGTGAGGCAACCACCGGCTGCCAGATCCGGCTGGCTCGTATGTCGATCACGATTGGGCCGACACGTAGGTGACCGGCGCGGCCGGCGACGCGGTCACCCGGAGCCACCGCGGTGAGGTTTCGGCGGTCGACGTGGACCGATGTCGGTGTGTGGCCGTGAGCCGCGTCGTGGACGACGAGCATGTCGTTGCCGACCATGTCCGGTGCGATGTAGATCGAACCGGGGAACAGGGCAATCACCGCGCCGTTGAATCCGTGTATGTCGACCAGCGACCCACGAGAAGGCGCGGCGATCGTATCCGTCACGGTGTGAGTGCAGCGATGGCGTCGACTGAGTTGGAGACCCAGCCGACGATGGCTCCCTGGGCCTTGATCATGTCGAGTGCCGCCGTCTGGAACTCGGGGAAGTACGAACCGACGCAGTCCTCGAGCACCAGGCACTCGTAGCCGCGGTCGTTCGCTTCTCGCATCGTGGTGTTCACACACACTTCGGTGGTCACGCCACAGAAGATCAGCGACTTGATGGCCTTGTTACGCAGGATCAACTCGAGGTCGGTGGCGTAGAAGGCCCCCTTACCCGGCTTGTCGATGATCACTTCGCCGTCGATGGGGTAGAGCTCGGGGATGATGTCGTGGCCCTCTTCGCCGCGAATGAGGATCCGGCCCATCGACCCCTCGGTACCGATGAACGTCGTGCCACCGCGAGTCAACTTCGCCGGCGGGCAGTCGGCGAGGTCGGGACTGTGCCCTTCACGGGTGTGCACCACGAGCATCCCGATCTGTCGGGCGGCCGCAAGGATGTTCCCGGCCGGCTCGATGGTCGAGCGCAGCAGCGACACGTCGTTGCCGAGGGCTTCGCCGAAGCCATTCGGCATGACGAAGTCACGCTGGAAGTCGATCATCAAGAGCGCCGTGGTTGACGGGTCGCACTCGAAATCGAACGGGTCGGCCGTAATGGTCGCGGTGGGCATCGATCCTCCAGGTTGAATAGCTGCGAGAAGCCAACACGACCAAAGCAACGAGCACGCGAACGCCACATGAACGTTGGGGGCCGTTTCGTCGAACGGGAGTTGAATCTGACGCTCGAGGAGGCTGGCGTCACCCGCAATCCCGGTTTGCGTTGCACTTCTGTTGGCCCGTCCCAACCAAACCGTGACGCAAACGGGAGGGAAGGTCAGCGCGTAGTGTCGGGTCGACACCCGCCCGGGTGGCGAAACTGGCAGACGCGGGGGGCTTAAACCCCCCTGGATCGCAAGATCCATGCGGGTTCGATCCCCGCCCCGGGCACCCATACGCTGGCAGTTTGTGGCTGACGGCAATGAACGATCTACCGGATGTTGGCCTCACGGTCACAAAACGGTCACGGATTGGTCTACCGTGTATGCATGGCTCGAGGATCCGTGACGAAGCGCAATGGCGCGTGGGGGTTCCGGGTCGACGCTGGTCTCGACCCGGAAACGGGTAGTCGCCGCCAGATTCGGCGGCAAGGCTTCCAAACGAAGCGGCAAGCCGAGGCCGCACTCGCTGAACTTCTGAAGACCGTCAACGATGGCGCGGTGGTGTTGGCGACCGGCATGCGGTTGGGTGACTTCCTCGACGAGTGGCTCGCCGGCCAGAGGTCGCGTCTTCGACCGAGCAGTCACTACTCGTACGTCATCGCCACGAAGCGTCTCAAGAAGCACCTCGGTGGCTGCAAGCTCCAAGCACTGACGCCGCTCCAGATCGAGAAGGTCTACGCCGGTTTGCTCGACCACGGCGGACGCGCCGGCGAG
>DASQFE010000330.1:0-2840 GCA_035633295.1 Ilumatobacteraceae bacterium
CGAGCATCGTGTCGTAGGCCTCAGGGAGCCCCATGATGAAGTCGTGGGCACCCGCAAGCCGGGCCGCCCGCTCGATGCTGTCGTCGGGGGCATCGGGTTGGGCGAAGGCGATGTTCGCTGCGACCGTGTCGTGGAACAGCAGCGTGTCCTCGAACACGATGCCGACGGCACGACGAGCGTCGTGCAGCGAAAGCTCGCGCACGTCGATGCCGTCGATACTGACGCTCCCCGCATCGACGTCGTAGAACCGAACGAGGAGGCGGGCGACGGTGGACTTGCCCGATCCGGTCGCACCCACGAGCGCCACCGATTGGCCCGCAGCAAGATCGAGGTCGAAGCCGTCGAGCACCGTGGAATCCGCGCTGTAGCCGAATCGAACGTCGCGGAACCTGACGGCGCCCGCATGCTCGGCCGGAGGCAACGAGCGGGGATGTTCGGGGTCGGTCACCTCCGGTGCGGTGTCGAGCACCTCGTTCACGCGCTCGAGTGCCGCCCCGGCGCGCTGGGCCCAGGCAACCGTCATCCCGATCATCCGCAACGGGCCGACCAGGAGCACCACGTAGAAGTTGAACGCCACCAACTGGCCGACCCCCTCGAGATCGCCGTTGATCACCTGCATCCCGCCGACGGCCAGCACACCGATGAGGCCGAGCTGTGGGAGCAGATCGATCGCCGGCAGGTACTTCGCACGGATCCGTGCGGCGCCGATCGACACTGCCTGGATGTCGGCAGCCTCCTTGCGGAGTCGTCGCGACTGCACCTCCTCGGCACCGAACCCCTTCACGACGCGGATGCCACCGACGGTCTCTTCGACGACGGTCGCGAGTTCGGCCTGCTCGATCTGCACCTGCAAAACCGCCGAGTGGATCGAACGCGAGAATCGTCGGGCGGCCACGTTGACGAAGGGCAGCGGGGCGAGCGCCACGAGCGCAAGGCGCCAATCGGTGACGAACAGGATCACGGTGACACCGATGATCATTGCGAGGTTCGACAGGGTGATCGGGATCATCACGACGAACGACTGGATCTGGGTGAGGTCACTCGACGATCGGCTCATGAGCTGGCCGGTCTGGGCCCGGTCGTGGTAGCCGACGTGCAACGACATGATGTGATTGAAGAGACGTTCGCGCAGCCGAGTCTCGGTCCAACGGGCTTCGCGGAACGCGTAGAAACGACGGATCGCAGTGAACGTGCCGATGGCGACTCCGGCGATCGCGATCAGCATCACCCAGAGCCACAGCATCTCGCCCTGCTCGATGCCGCGGTCGATGCTGTAGCTCACCAGGAACGGCACGGAGATCTTGCCGAGGGTCCAGAGGAGCCCGACTGCGCTGCCGATGAAGAGGTTGCGGCGTTGGGCCTTGAGCGTGGACCACAGCAGCTTCCAGCGCGTCGGGTGGTGCTCCTCTTCGACGTCGATCGTCGCCGTGTCAGTCATCCGGAACCAGCTCGGCAGTCAGAACCGGTCAGCTCCCGGCCAGCGGGGCGAGCAGTTCGGTGACGCGGTCTTTCGGCCGCCCGATGATCGCCGTGTCGGCGGTCACCACGACGGGGCGCTGCAGCAGCTGCTTGTGCTTCACGAGCAGTGCCACGATCTGATCGTCTGTCCGGGCGTCGGCCTCGGTCAACCCCAGCTTCTTCCACATGCTGTCGCGGCGCACGAGCGCAGTCGGCTCGTCCTCCAACTTGGCGATGATCGACCGCAGCATGTCGGCATCCGGCGGGGTCTTGATGTAGTTCACGATGTCGACGTCGACTCCGAGTTCTTCGGCAATGCGCACGGCACTGACGGATGAGTTTCAATGGGTGTTGTGGAAAATTGTCGCCACGGCCATGCGCCGAGGATACGAGTTGGCTCAGCGGGCGCTCTCATCGGTTAAAACACCATGCCAGACGGGTGTTTCCATGTTGGCTGTGACACCCCCTCTCTAGAGTGCTCTCACCGACTCCCCTTTCGATCACCACCGATCATCCGAAGGGGACCCCATGTCTCACTCCTGCTCCACCCACCGCATCCCACGTGGGTTCATCGACCCAATCAGGTCCAGAGCCGACGCGCTCGGCGTGCTCTCGCTCGCCGCTCCGTTCGGCGACGACACCGTCGCCATCCTGCTCGACCCCGAACGGCGCGGCGTGGGCATTCTCGTGGTCACCGGCACGACCGACCCCGATGCGATCTTCCGAGTCATCGACGTGTGCATCCATGCGCAGTTCACCGACGTCAGCGGCCTCATCCTCGCCACGAGCCGTCCGGGCGGCGACATGCAGCCGATCGATCGAGAGCGGTGGATCGAGGCCGCGCTGCAATGCGACGACGCCGGCGTGGAGCTGGTCGAGTGGTTCGTGATCGGTCGGAACATCGCATGTCCGCGCGAGTTGGCCGGCGACCCACCCCTGTGGGGTACCGGCTGGGGTGCACGGTGAGGAAGTCACTTGCCCTCCCCCCGCTGCGCAAGCAGAATGAAAGCATGCCAAACGTGCTGATCCGTGATCTTCCCTCCGACGTCCACGAGGTACTCCACGCCCGCGCTGCCGCGGCTGGCCAATCACTCCAGCAGTACCTGAGTTCTGAGCTCTCGCGTATCGCTCGCACACCGACGATGAGCGAGGTGCTCGACCGCATCGACGCCCGGGCAGCGACGTCCGACGGCCGGATCGGCTTTGATGAAGCAGTCGAGGCCATCGAGGCCGGTCGGGCTGAGCGTGATCGTCGTTGATGCATCAGTTGTGGTCAATGCTCTGGGCGACGACCGGACCGCTGGCTCCGTCGCACGCCGAGTGCTCCGTGCCGACTCGACCGTCCGGGCTCCTGTTCTCCTCGACGCCGAAGTTGTCTCCGC
>DASQFE010000331.1:0-1800 GCA_035633295.1 Ilumatobacteraceae bacterium
CCTTCGGAGATCATCTGCTCGATCGGAGCGAGGCCCTCTTCGGTGCCCGGGATCTTGACCATCAGATTGCGACGATTGATCTGCTCGTGAAGCTCACGTGCCGCCGCCTCGGTGCCGGGCCCGTCATGAGCGAGGCCGGGATCGACCTCGACGCTGACGTAGCCGTCGACCCCGTTCGACTGGTCGTACACCTTCGAAAAGACGTCGCAGGCGCTGTGGATGTCACGAATCACGAGCGACCAGTAGTTGTCGACGATCGAGTTCCCATCAGCGCGAAGGGCGGCGAACTGTTCGTCGTAGTCGCTCGAATCCTGAATTGCCTTCTGGAAGATCGACGGGTTCGAAGTGAGCCCGCGCACACCGCCATCGCGAATGGCGACGAGCTGGCCCGAGGTGATGTAGCCCCGCTTGAGATTGTCGAGCCAGGCGCTCTGGCCCTGTTCGTCGTAGAGGGTGGCGATTCGGTTGCTGTCAGCCATGTTGAGGGTCCTTCATTCGTTGGAGGGATGTCAGGCGATGACGTCGAGCGCACGCTGCACGACATGATCGACGTTGATGCCGAGCTTGTCCAGCACGAGCTCGCCCGGCGCGCTCGCACCGAAGCGGTCGATGCCGATGGTCACGTCGGCGTAGCGCTCCCACCCGAACGTGGTGGCGGCCTCGACCGACACGACGGGCACGCCAGGCGGCAGTATCTCGTCGCGAAACGATCGGTCCTGTTCGGCGAAGCGGTCCCAACTCGGCAGGCTCACCACACGGGCGGCAATGCCACGCTCAATCAAGGCGGCGGCGGCGTCGACGCACACCTCGACCTCGCTCCCCGTGCCGACGAGCACCACGCTCGGAGCGCCGTCGGAGTCGGTGACGATGCCGGCGCCACGCTCCACAGCCGATCCGTCGGTGGTGACCCGTATGTTCTGACGGCTCAGCACCAGTACCGACGGCCCGTTGTGGCGCACCACGTCGGCCCAGGCATGAATCGTCTCGTTGCCGTCGGCGGGACGGATCACGTGCAGGTTGGGCATCGCACGAAGGGTGGCGAGTTGTTCGACCGGCTGGTGGGTCGGGCCATCCTCGCCGACGCCGACGGAGTCGTGGGTGAACACGAAACAGCACTTGGCGTTCGAGAGTGCAGCGAGGCGGATCGGCGGGCGCATGTAGTCGGCGAACACGAAGAACGTGCCGCTGATCGGCAGGGTGCCGCCGTGACGGGCCATGCCGACGAGAGCTGAGCCCATGGCATGCTCACGGATGCCGTAGTGGATGTAGCGCCCCGCCGGGTCGTCGGCGGTGAATGTGGTCGTGCGGGCGAGGCCGGTGCCGTTGCTGCCGGTGAGGTCGGCTGAGCCGGAGATCAGGCCGGGGAGTTGGTCATACGTTGCGTCGAGCGCCTTCTGGATCGCTTTGCGGGTGGCGACCGACTCGCCGAGTTCGTAGGCGGGCAGGTCAGCGTCCCAACCCGACATGCCAGTGCCGGCCCATGCGGCCTGCCAATCTGGGGTCGAAGTGACCGCGGCGCTCGCTGCGATCCATGCGTCTCGCTGCTTCGTTCCGCGGTCAGCCACGTGGGTCCGGTAGGCAGCCACGAGGTCGTCAGGGGCCCAGAACGACTCGTTGGGGACACCCATCACGGCCTTCGTTCGCGCCACGTCGTCGGCGCTGAACGGATTGCCGTGGGCGCCGTTGGTGTCGACATGATCCGGTGAGGGTTCGCCGATGTGCGTGCGCAGGATGAGCAGCGACGGCTTGTCCGTCTGCTTGGCCGCGTTGAGGGCGGCTTCCAGGCCGTCGAGGTCGTCG
>DASQFE010000332.1:0-1551 GCA_035633295.1 Ilumatobacteraceae bacterium
AGGCCGCGGCGGGAAAGAGCTGCACCAGGTCGACGGCGCGGCCGACGAGCTGACCGCGGTACCCGGCGTTGACGTCGGCCGACCAATCGGCATACGCCCTGGTGAGCACCAGCGTGCCGAACGACGAGGCGAAGTCGATGACCGCTCCGACGTCCACGGTGGCGCGGTGCAGGCGGTCGACCTCTAGGCCCTTGGTCTTGTCACGCTGAAACGAATTGCGACCGTTCACCTGGTCGTATCGAGAGATCACGATGTTGTCGAAGTCCAGGTAGACCGCGACGCGGGTGTCCTCTCGTTCCGTCATGCCGTCCAGTGTCGTTCACGGCCGGGCCGAATCCCACATCAGTTCGGCGAGTCGTCTCGGATTCTGCAGTAACGTCCCGCGGCTTGGCATCGGGCTCGCCGCCGAGCACGGCACGCAGAAGAAACGCCTCGCCAGGTCCCCCCAAGCACGCCTTCGCAGTTCACCCGGCATCGATCCGGCAAACGGATGCGACGGCCACGTCGGCGAAAAACGGAGCGCGACGCCAACACCGGCGGCATCGGCAAGCTGCCGGACAGAGGTAGTGTCAAGAAGCCGACATGGTGAAGCGGACGCTGGCGGCATCAATGCGACCGCGAAATTCGAAGCCGAGAGGTTGGATGATGAACGCCTCGAGTGAAGCGAAAACACCGTCACCTGCGCAGTCAGAGTGGCTGTCCAAGTCCGCGGCCCAGACCCGCGGATCGGACACGGGGGAAGTCCAGTTCCACTACGACATCTCGAACGAGTTCTTCAAACTCTGGCAGGATCCGAACCAGGTCTACAGTTGCGCCTACTTCGAGCGCGACGACATGTCCCTAAAAGAAGCACAGATGGCCAAGATCGATCTGTCCCTCGGCAAGCTGGGTCTGCAGCCGGGGATGACGCTGCTCGACATCGGCTGCGGCTGGGGCGCCACGATCATGCGCGCGGTCGAGAAGTACGACGTCAACGTCATCGGCCTGACGCTGTCGGAGAACCAGAAGCAGCACATCGAGGACCACTGGTTCGCCAACTCGACCAGCGACCGCAAGATGGAGGTGCGCCTGCAGCCGTGGGAGGACTTCAGCGGCGAGGTGGACCGCATCGTCTCGATCGGCGCGTTCGAGCACTTCGGCTTCAACAAGTACGACGACTACTTCAAGAAGACCTTCGACTGGATGCCCGCCGACGGCGTGCAGATGCTGCACACGATCACCATCCCGGAGGATGAGGAGATCAAGGCGAAGAAGCTGCCGCTGACCATGTCGCGGGTCCGCTTCATCAAGTTCATCATGGACGAGATCTATCCCGGTGGTCGTCTGCCCCTGGCCTCGATGGTCACCCAGCACGCGGTCAAGGCCGGATACACGGTCACCCGTGAACAGCACCTGCAGCCGCACTACGTCAAGACGCTCGACGCCTGGGCCGCGAACCTCGAGGCGAAGAAGGACGAGGCCATCGAGATCACGTCCGAGGAGATCTACGAGCGGTTCCTCAAGTATCTGGTTGGCTGCGCCGACCTGTTCCGGCAGGGCTACACCGACGTC
>DASQFE010000333.1:0-5801 GCA_035633295.1 Ilumatobacteraceae bacterium
CGCTCACGAGCACGCAACGTCGCAGCGCCGGCGAAGTCAGTCACCTTCTCGATGCCACGTCACCCGCTCTGTAGGCGAAATCAGCCGCACGCCGCCGAGGGTCACCTCTCAGGGCATTCGTTGGCACCTACTACACTTGCGAGCATGGACCCCGGATCGTCGGCTCGCGCAGCGCCGGTCGAGGTACAACCGCCGGCAACACGGGACGTCTTGGCCGCCGGCGGGATCGTTCGCCGCCGTGTCCGGGGTCGGGTCCGCATTGCGGTCGTGCATCGGGTTCGACATGGTGGCGACTGGACGTTACCGAAGGGACACGTCGAACCCGGGGAAGCTCTCGAGGTCGGCGCGATCCGCGAGGTTCGCGAGGAAACTGGTTGGGACGCCCGTGTGACGTCGTTTCTCACGGCGATCACGTATCACACCGAAGAAGGTCAGAAGTACGTTCTGTTCTGGAACATGGATGCCCTCTCGAAACGTGGCGAACCGGCCCGAGACGAGGTGGTGACCTGTGAGTGGCTCAGCTACGCCGAGGCTCGCGAGAAGCTGACCTATTCCCGCGAGCGCGACATCGTCGCCGAGTTCGACGGCGCTACAACACGCCAGCTCATGCCTCGCACGCTACGCGATCCCCAACGCGAGCGCCTGGCCGAAGAGATTTCGGTGACGAGGCTCCGGTTGTGTGCCACCCATGATCTGTCCGCTGCCCAGCCGCCGCGTTGGCTGTTCGCAGCGATCGGAGCGCTTGATGACGCTGCGGCCGCCGCCGCCGCCGGTGCCGTCGATCGCGGTTGGGCCCTCGTCCACCTCGCCCACGAGCTGGAGGTGGCGTCGTACGATCACGTCGCCATCACCGCCCAAGCGACCGCAATTCTCGCCGAATTGGCGAGCCCAAAGTTCTCGGGCTGGCGGCGCGCGGCTCTCTGCAGCCAGCTTCGGCCGGTCATGAGCGTGGACCGCAAGGGTCTCCACACTTTGGGCTTGGCCGAGCGTCGCGCATGGCTCGCCGAGGCCGTCAGGAACCGGAACGAGGTGTATTCGAACGAATACCGCAATGTGGCGATCACCCGCCGCTATCAGGCGATCCTTCTCATCATTGCGATGGTGATCCTCGTGGGCACCCTGGTGGGTGCGGCATTCGCGAATCCGGTGTTCGAGGAGGGTGCCAATAGCTCGTGGGCCGCCGTTGCAGCGGCACTGAGCGGTGCGCTCGGCGGTATCACGAGCGCGCTACAGCGCACTGCGCGCAGATCGGCGGAGAGAATCCCGGAGCGGCTCGGCTCTCTAGTGTCGTCGCTGTCCCGCCCGACTATCGGCGCTATCGCCGGAGTCACGGTCTTCCTCGCGGTGAGGGCGGGGGTAACCCAGACCGCATCCGAACAGCAGGTCGCCTACCTCCTGTTGCTGGCCTTCGGCGCCGGATTCACCGAACGTCTCGTCGTTCGGGATCCTCGCGAGGAACTCGCTGACCGCAGCGCTCGGATCGAAGCCACAGGGACCACGGGCGTGCTGCCTGCGATGCCTGCGCCCACAGCAGCGCCTGGGGATGCGCTGCCTTCGATCGAGGGCACGAGTCCGCCGGACGAGCATTCGGGACAGGTCTCTCCGACGGCCTGATGTCGTTACTGATTCGTCGGAGCGTCTATCGGGGTTGTCAAGGTCTGATCCTGCGCTCTGGACCGAGGTGACAGGGCGGCGATTTGCGTTCCGCTGCTCGCCCGCCTTCTGAATTCGCTGGAAGCGAACCGAGGGTCCGACAATCGATCGATCGAGAAGTCGTGGAATCGCTCTGCGTCACGATCGGGTGGACGAACGTGGGGCGGATTGACGGATCGCTATCGACGATCAGTTTCAGCCTGGTGGCACCGTTAGGTCAGGTGATGCTCTCGTCGGCGGTGGTCGGAACAGACTTTCTTCCACGGACGGTCGTTCCTGGAACGAGCGGATCGAATGAGCTCTGCTTCGAATCGGGAGACCAACGCGGATGCTTCGTGCTGCGGTACGACGACCTGTTCTATGACCGTGACACCTCATGGGACCTCGATGTCTCATAGGCCGAATCTAAACTAGAGCCAGTCGCGGAAGCTCCTCAGCCGCACGGACAGTCGGGCGCTGGCGAACTGTGGGAAGCCAACGGCCGGGTGCTCACGGCGAAACGGCTGAGCCATCGTGGAGAAGATCCAGGTCTCAGCTGTACTCCCCAACATCGCGCCCGGCGACTTGAAACGTGGGTGATCTTCTGGAACGACTGGTCGAGCTTGGTGGCGGGCTCGAGCCCGAGGGATTCGGAAGTCGTTCCGCCGAACTCGCTGAGGCGATCGCTCCGTTCAACCCGACGTTGTACGGCCACTTCCAGGGCAAGTAGCACGGCCTTCGACGACCACGACTTCGACGATCAGCCCGCCTCGACGAGCGCGCCGTAGCGCTGTTGTGCCGTCCGGTTGACGACCCCAGATGAGACGTGCCTGGGCGACCGCTCGGGGTCAGACGCAGGCACTCCGAACCGTCCGCACGAGATCCCAAACACGGACACGTTGCGGGTCTTGTGGCAACACGTAGCAAGCGTCAGCGCACATCGCAAGCTCATGCGATGTGCGCTGATGACGTTCTGTCAGAACTCGCGGCTCGGATCGAACGCTACGAAAGGCTGGCCAGAATGATCGGAACGGCGTCGTCGATCGTCAGCGCCGGCTTGACGTCGAAGTCGAGCCACGAGGCGTAGGCCACGGTCGCCTCGTAGATCACCTTCGGATCGTCGTGCTCGGCGATCAAGACGCCTCCGCCTCCCGGATAGACGTAGTGAGCGATCGACCCTGGCACCTCCCCGCGGGCACCGAACTCCTTCATGAGCGCTGCGGTGTCTTCCTTGGTGCCGGCATTTGCCCGCGTGCTGTAGTGGATTGCGTAAAGCATCTGATTCCCCTTGTCCTCTGTGGCGCCCGGTTGGGCGATTCGTTGAAGGCAACGACGACACTCATGTGGCGCCCCAAGCCCCAACCGGCACGATAGAACAGAATCGCGACCGAGTTTTACGAGCTACCAAGCGGCGTTCGGGAACCGTCTCAGATACAGGTCCCCGACGGACGGCACCGGCTCCCTCCAATCCGAGCGTGAATCAGGTTGTGTGAAAAATCCCGCCGGAGGTGGCCTGTTGCGGGAGGGCTCACCCAACATGGGTCGATTCGGGCTGCGGACTGCCCTGTCGGGCTGCCCGGTATCGACAAGCACCGCGTCCGACGCGGCCTCAAGTGGTTCGATAGACGTCGCCTCGGTGGTCGATCCGGAGCACCGTCACGGTTCGCTCGGTCTCATCGATTCGATACAGGACGCGGTAGCTCCCGCGGCGGGCGCTGTTGATGCCAGCGAGCTCGTTTCGTATTTCGCAGCCGACGCGACGGGGATTCTCGATCAGCGAGCCGGTGATGAAGTCGATCACGACGGCACTGACCGCTTCGGGCAGCGTCTCGGCGATCGCACGCGCCGCTGGACGGGCGACGATCAGTTCGTAGCCGCGCACGGTTGAGGACCGTCTATCGGATAAGAGTTGGTCCGCTCACATGGTCTCCGTGCCCAGAGGTCAGATGCCGATCGCCACCCGGACGAGCCGCGAGCGGCGATGGTGTGTCTGACTGGCGATCTGGCCGGGACGACGATCAGCGTGCGTGGGCGGATACGAGGAGGCCGGGGACGGGAAGGCCCGCTTCCATGCGCAGCTCGCAGGGATCTATCGCGACGTCATCGAAACCGGCCATCGCGGTTGCGAGGTATCGGGGTGAGTGGGCGTAGCGTCCGGTCAGGGAGAGCAACCAGTCGTCTGACACCTCAGGCAGCGACTCGACGGTGAACACGATGACGCCGCCGGGCCGAAGGGCCCTGGCAGCGGCAGCAATGACCTCGTCGAGCACACCGAAGTAGCACAGCACGTCGGCGGCCACGACGACGTCGAGCGACGCCGCCTCGCCGTGCAGGAACGACACCAGATTGGTCTGTGTGAGCTCGTCGTAGATGCCGCGCCGGCGTGCCCGCTCCAGCATGGTGTGCGAGAGGTCGACGCCGACCAGGCGAAGCGTCCGCTGGCGCAGCAGCATGCCGACCAGACCGGTTCCGCATCCGAGATCGGCAACCGTTCCCCACCCGGTGTCCGCGCCCAGCCTCTGCGTGAGCGCACCCACGATCAGCTCGGGTGCCCGGTACTCGAGCTTGGCCAACTTGGCATCGAACGAGGACGCAAACGAATCGAACACGCTCTCCACGTACGCGTCAGCGGCGAACGGCGGCGGGCGGCCGACACAAGCAGCATGATGGTGAAACGCGATCGGATCGTCGGGAGACTCCTGCAGCCACTCACCCCACAGCACTGCGGCCTCGTCGCGGTGCCCGAGCACCGCCAGCGAGCGCAACACCTCTTCGCGGCCAACGACATCGCGCGGCGCCAACGCCACCCCGCGGGCATGAGCCTGCAGTCCACCGTGGACGTCGCCGACCTCGATCAACACCCGCGCCAACGTGAACCACGCATGCGGGTCATCAGCGGCCGCCGCAACTGCCTGCCGTGCCGCCTGCTCTGCCTCGTCGAGCCGACCGAGCCGACGCAACAGTCCCGCAAGGTTGTTCCACGTCCCCGACGCCTCCCGATGAGCGCTCAGCGCGACCCGGTACGCCTCAACTGCAGCCTCCGGCTGCGCCGACTCGACCAGCACGTTGCCGAGGTTGTTCCACGCTACGCACACCTGAGGATCACCATCAGGCCAGCAGCGGATCGCCTCACGGATCAGCCGCTCCGCCGACTCGGGATCAGTCCGTTCGTGATGGCACAAACCCAACAAGTGCAACGCATCAGGCTGGCCCGGCTGCACAGAAAGCACCTCGCCGAGTATCGACTCCGCACCGTCGAGCCGGCCGTCGCGAAGCAGCGACATCGCCTCGATCAGGACCGTTCGCTGATCCAACGGTCACGCCCGTCGGATCACTTCACGATGCTCTTGATGATGTCCCAGTCGAACTTGACAGCAGAGCCGAGCGAACCCTTGGCGGTGGTTTGCCGATACTCGAATGCGATGCGCCCGGCGGACGCAGCCACCGTCTCAATGATCCCTTCGGCATCCGCCTCTTGGTGCACGCCCGTGATGCGCACGTTGGACAGCGTCACCTTCAAGAAATCCTTCTGACCCTCACCCGCACGCCGCGCGGTGAGAAACGCCTGCTTCACGTGACGCCCCGTGGCGGCCAGCGAGGCCAGTACCGGTGAAGCCTTGTCGTAGAGGTGCGTGAACGTGAACTGCTCGGGCATCGCCCGACCAGCACCGCCGCCGCCACCTGCGGGCGGCACGGCACTCGACAGACCCCACGACCAGGACAGCACTTCGATCTCGCCCTTGTGGTCCTTGCTGGCGGACTCGCCATCGACTCCGTCGAACTTGATGTGGGTGTCCATTGCCATAACGGCCTCCAATCAACAGGTGCGCTCACCCTAGTTCACCGCTGCAACCCCTCGTCACAGACACGGATCGCCTATCGGGCACCCACTGGTCCACCGACCAGTTTCCGTGTCCGTGCGTCCGGTTGACGACCGTCAAACGGACAGCCACGGGGGGTCACGACCACCGGTCCGGTCGAGTGTGAGTACCGGCTACCTTGCTGAGTGCTCGACCCGATCGACTTCGCAAGTGCGACGAAATCGTGAGTGTCCTGGTTCGCGAATCTGCCCTGCGTGTCATAGTGACGGGATGATCGAACTGGTGTTGACCATCATCGGACGCGACCGGGCAGGTGTTGTTGCGTCATTGGCCGACGTGGTTCGCTTT
>DASQFE010000334.1:0-3150 GCA_035633295.1 Ilumatobacteraceae bacterium
CGGTAGCGCGCGAGGAGTGCAGTCAACGCCTCGTCGATGAGTTCAGCGTCGGTCGTGCCGGCGTGCGCCTTTCGGGCATCGTCGAGGAGCTCGCGGTCCACCGTGGTGCTGAGTCGAGTTCGAGCCATGCCATCATCGTGCCATGCCTGTGCCATCGCCAGGTGAGAAGGTTGTGCTGAGATCGATCGTGCGAAGTGCCGATTGCAATGACGACACGGTGGTTCTAGGGTGAGCGAGCTGCGCCAAGATCGACCGGCAACGGACTGACACCCTGACGCGACACAGGCATGCGGGCTCGAGCGTCAGCCAGACGCTCTGCGCTCCAGCCCAACCGTTCGGCGATCTGCTCCAACGTCTCGACCTGCGTGCAGCAAGGCTCATTCGGCACGAGGTCCCGTACGCGACACCCCGATATGTGCGGTTCGAAGCGATCGCCGGGCGCTCGGCTCGCGCCCTTCCTCGCTTCTCACGTTCAGATCGGCGGCTGCCGAGACATGTGGCGGGTTGCCGCTCCCGAACCTCAGGTGGCACAGGCATGGCATGATGATGGCATGGCTCGAACTCGACTCAGCACCACGGTGGACCGCGAGCTCCTCGACGATGCCCGAAAGGCGCACGCCGGCACGACCGACGCTGAACTCATCGACGAGGCGTTGACTGCACTCCTCGCGCGCTACCGTGCCGCTGAAATCGACGACGCCTACGGAGTCGCGTACCGCGCTCATCCGATCGATGAACCCGACGAGTGGGGCGACCTCGCATCGTTTCGCGACGCAGCCGGAGCGACGTGACGGACCTGCCGAAGCGAGGCGAGCTGTGGTGGTGCGAACCACCCGAAATCGGTCGACGACCAGTCGTGGTGCTGTCGCGCGATGCCGCTATCCCAAGGATGCGCCGCGCGCTGATCGCGCCCTGCACGACTACCATCCGAGGCTTGCCGAGCGAAGTTGTGCTCGAACCCGGCGATGATCCGATCGGGCGTCGAAGCGCTGTGAACCTCGACTCCGTCGAATCGGTGTCGATCGCATTGCTGGTCGAACGGATCGGCACGCTGAGTGGATCTCGAATGCGGGAGATCTGCAGTGCGCTCGACGTCGCCACCGACTGCGGCTGAACTCGTCGCCGGTCTCGACGTGGTGATCTGGTGGACGGTGCCGATGATCCGGTGATGGGCTGCGGACGGAGCCGCAGCCCATCACCCGGTCAGCTGCCGATCTCGCCGTCGTCGTCCTTGGTGACCATGACGAGCGACGACCGGGGGCGCCCGCCGGGCGCGATCGGAGGCCACGAGCTGTACTGCGTGGGGTTGGCCGGGTCGTTGGTCAGGGTTCCCGGTGCCTCGCCGGGGTGCTGGATGCCGACGAACATGGTTCGCTCATCAGGTGTGACAAACACTCCGGTCACTTCGCAGTTCTTCGGGCCGACGAGGAACCGCCGGGTCACGCGGGTGATCGGATCGGCACACAGCATCATGTTGTTGCCGAAGCCCGTGCCATCGGCGAACTGCGTGTAGGCCGGGCCGATGAGGTCGCCGGCAGCGACGTCGGTTTGGATCCACAACCGATTGCGAGGCGACACGTAGATCCCGTCGGGCGAACCGTAGAAGTCACCCGTGATCGTGGCCCCATGGGTCGCGATGGCCGGATCACCGGCGTATGCGAACACGTCCCAGATGAAGTTCGGTTCACTGAACGCGTTCTTGTACGTCCACGACAGGATCTGGCCGTATGGGTTCGGGCTGCGCTTGTTGATCGCGTCCGCTCCGGGGACCGGCGCGGTGGGGCGACCCGTCCATTGCCCTGGACTGGCGCTCCCGCGGCGAGTGTTGTTCGTCAGCGTTGCGATGGCGGTGAGCGAGTCGGGGAACGTGTCGATCCACTCGGGACGGTCCATTGGGGTAGCTCCGGCCAGGTCGGCTGCCGAACGCGTGTTGATCATGATGTCGGCGAGGCTCCAGCCGACGAGGGCCGAGTTGTTCGGCGACAGTTCGAGCCACTCGCCCGTGCCGTCCTCGTTGAACCGTGCGGCGTACAGGATGCCATCGTCGAGCGGGCTGATCCCGCGCCGCCGCGCCTCGCGCCAGGGCAGGTTGGACACATACCGGTAGATGTACTCGAAACGCTCGTCGTCGCCGGAATACACGACGACGCGGCCGTCGACGTCCTCCTGGACCCAGGCGCCCTCGTGCTTGATGCGGCCGAGCGACGTGCGCTTGATCGGCGTCGAGCGGGGATCGAACGGGTCGATCTCGACGACCCAGCCGAACCGATTGGCCTCGTTCGGCTCCTTGACGATGTCGAAGCGGTCGTCGGTCTCGAACCACTTGTAGCCGAAACCTGCCGCGTTGATGCCGTAGCGGACCTGCTCAGGTGACAGCACGAATGGCGGCGTCGTGGCAGTCGTGCGGAAGTAGCCGTTGAAATTCTCCTCGCAGGCGAGATACGTGCCCCACGGCGTGTACCCCATGGCGCAGTTGTTCAGCGTTCCGAGGATCGCGTTGCCGTTCGGGTCGGCACTGGTTCGCAGGCGTGGGTCACCGGCGGCCGGACCGCTGACGGTCATCGGGGTCGAGCCGGTGATGCGCCGGGCGTACCGCGACGGCCGCTTGACTTCCCACTGGGAGCGCCGTCCGCGACGGCGGACCTCGATCACCGACACGCCGTGGGCGGCCAGCGACTTCTTCGTCTTGTCGGCGGTCCAGACGGCACTGCCGTCGGGGAACAGGAGGTCGTCGTCGGTGTACTCATGGTTCTGGACGATGAGACCACGGTTGTCGCCGCTCGGGAATGGGAAGAACACGAGGCCGTCGTTGTGCATGCCCCACTGCTGTTCCTGATCCTGCCAGGAGTTGCTCGCGTCAGGCTGAAACGCGGGTCCGTTCGATACCGGGTCACCCCACGCGATCAGCACCGTTGCGGTGTACCCGGGCGGGACGGTGACGGCGTCGGCGTTCGTCGCCGCGACGCTCTCGAAGCCGATCAGTGGACGGATCGGTCGGCCGTACGAGCCACGCCCGCCGCCTCCCCAGCCTCCGCCGGTGGCAGCGACCGGGACGGCCTGCAACAGCGAGGCGACTCCTCCGGTCGCGGTGCCGGCGACTGCAGCAGCGGCGGTCGCCGCAATGGCCCCTCCGAACACGCCACGCCGCGA
>DASQFE010000335.1:0-1841 GCA_035633295.1 Ilumatobacteraceae bacterium
CTCGGTGCGATCGGACTCGACCACGTCGTGGTGATGACGGCACAGCTCGACCGCACCAGTGCGGCGATCGCCGAGGCGACCGGTTGCGAACTCAAGCGGATCCGTGAGGTCGCCACGATGCGCCAGGGCTTTCATCGGATCAGCTCCGGCGGCCTGATCGTCGAGTTGGTCGAGCGCCCCGAGGTGCCCGATGGTCCGGCTGTGTTCTGGGGGATCGTGATCAACGTCGACGATCTCGACGTGGCGTGTGCGCTGATCGGCAACGATCGGATTTCCCCGCCGAAGGACGCAGTGCAGCCCGGCCGTCGCATCGCGACGATCCGCAACGAGGTCGGCCTCGGCCTGCCCGTCGCCCTCATGACCCCCTGAGCCTGAATCCACCGAATCCACCGAACGCGGTGAACTCGACATCACCGAACGTCCGCTGAACGGGCCCTGCCCGGGCCCCGGGTACAGTCGGGGGATGGCCATCGAGGATCGAACTCGTAGCGACGTCGCGGTCTCCTCCGGTGACCCCTGCCCGTTCCTGCGAGCGCTCGTCAGCGACGGGTACCTGGTCGACCACACGGTTCCGATTCCGCATCTGCACCGTGTCGTTGTCGAGGCGGCCGGCACGCCCATCGCCGGTCTGGGGCTCACGATGATCGCGTTGACCGGCAACGGCTTGCAGCCGGGGTTGCTGGTTCGCAACGCCCGCCACGGCGTCGAACTCGACGAGCTTCGTGGTGTACCGGCCGACAAGCGGGGCAGTGGTTCGCGGATCCTCGACCAGCGCGGGCAGGTCGACTGGGCCGAACTCGACCGACTGTCGGAGTTCGCGTCGCCCAAGACCGCAGCGGACGGCTCGACGGAGCTGGGGCTGTCGATGTCAGAACTGAACAAGATGATGAGCGCCAACTTCGAGCGGGCGCGAGGACGCCGCCGCCCGATCGACCGCCTCATGATGATGGGCGAATGGCCGATCCTGCTGTTGGCGATGGGCAAGCGAACGAGTTCCGCCAAGCGATACCTCGCCGTCGACGAGGTACGGACACTGTTTGCGCAGCGGCGTCTGCCGGCTCGGGTACTCGATCGTCTGCGGTCCGTCTCCCGCACCGGGTCGAGCACCGGGTCGAGCTGAGCTCAATCGGCGACGGTCGGGAGCACTGCGTCTACGCTGGGCGGATGCGGATCGAGGGGGTGGCGATGTGGACACGAACGGCACAGTGAGCGTCGCAGCGAACGTCACGGTGCTGTTCACCGACCTCGTCGACTCGACCGAACTGCATTCGAGCGTTGGCCCGGCAGAAGCCGACAACCTGCGCCGTGACCACTTCACGCAGCTGCGCCAGGCAATCGCCGACACCGGCGGCCACGAGGTGAAGAACCTCGGCGACGGGCTCATGGTCGTCTTCGACACGGCGTCAGCGGCCATCGAGTGTGCTGTGAGGATGCAGCAGAACGTCGATCTCGGCCAGCAGGCGATCTCGAGCGGGATCCGCATCGGAATCAGTGGGGGCGAGGTCACTCTCGACGACGACGACTACTTCGGCGATCCGGTGGTCGAGGCGGCGCGGTTGTGTGCCTCGTGCACTGCCGGCCAGATCTTGAGTTCCCACATCGTGGTCCTGATGGCGGGCCGCCGAAACCCCCACGAGTCGACGATGATCGGCCCGCTGTCGTTGAAGGGTCTCCCCGAGCCGACGGTGACTGTCGAGATCCTGTGGACCCCGATCGTCGTCACGACGGCGGGCATCGGAGGGCTTCCAGCTCTCCTCGACGAGCGAGGCAGCTTTCCGTGTGCCGGCCGACAGAGCGAGGGCATGGTCCTGTCCGACGCCTATGCACAAGTCGCGACGGGT
>DASQFE010000336.1:0-4030 GCA_035633295.1 Ilumatobacteraceae bacterium
AGCAGGTCCCACTGCACGGCGAGCAACCAGATCAGGAAGATCCCGACAATGAAATTGGGGATCGACAGGGCGACCTGTACGCCTGCCGACGTGACGGAGTCCTGCCATTTCGATTGCTTGTAGGCCCCGAGCACGCCGATCGGAATCGCGACGATCACAGCGATGAGGACCGCCATGATGGCCAGCTGGGCCGTGACGGGCACGCGCTGGCTGATCGTGTCTCTCACGGGCTGGTCGGTGACATACGAGTCACCCAGGTCGCCGGTGACCGCGTCGCCGAGCCAGCTGAAGTACCTGACCAGGAAGGGATCATCGAGATTCAGGTCCTCACGGATCTGTTCCTCCACCCCGGGTTCGCGAGGACCGGTTCCCAAGATTGCGTCGACGGCGTCCCCGGGGATCAGGGCAACCATCGCAAAGGTCAAGAACGTGACCGCCAGCAATGTGGCGATCAATCGCAGCAGAATGAATGCGATGGTCTTGACCATGATGGTTGCTCCTTCTCCCCGGGTCCGTGTCGTTACTCAGTCCAGTCCTGGATCACTCCGAGACGAACACCTCGTCCCAGAGGAACGAGGCCCCGGCGATGCCGTCACCGAGCTCACCGGACGGCAGCGTCCAGCTGTTGATGCCCTTGATGTTGGGCGCGTGGGCAATCATGACGGCGGTGCCGCCCGAGTACCAGGTGAGCGCCAGTTCGTTGATCCGGACCATGATCTTCGAGTAGAGATCCTTGCGGGTCTCGAAGTCGTCGGTGGTGGTGGCCTCGAGGGCCCACGCCTGCATCTCCGGGTCGACGTAGTTCGAAACGTTCGTGCTGGACACTTCGGGGTCGGCAACGAACGGGTTGATCCCCGCTGCCGGATCGCCCTGGAGGCCGAAACGCCAGCAGTGCGCCTGGTGGAGGTCGGTGAGGGCATTGTTGATGTGGGTCGACTGGTCGAACTGGGTCAATGTCACGTTGACCTGCTCCGAACCCGACCACACCTGTTCGATCACCTGCATGGCGGCGATCAGTGTGGGGTCGGGAGGACATGACAGCTCGACGTCGATCTTCTCGCCCGGTGCCTTGCCGTCGGATCGGGCGGGATCGTCGATGTACTCCTGCAGACTGGCCTTGCCGGCATCGAAGTCGAACGACGCGTAGGCGTCAGCCGCCTCTTGGGTCCAGTACGGGTCGTCAGCGGAGAACCACTGCGTGCTCGGCAGCGAGATGCCCGTGCCGCCGAGTGCTTCGATGACAGCGTCCTGGTTGTTCATGTAGTTGAGTCCTCGGCGGACGCGCACGTCGTCGACTGGTGGCTTCAGGGTGTTGAAGTGGCCGGCACCGGTGCTGTTGCCCTGGAACTCGATGATCTCGATGTCGCCACCTGCGTCGCGGGCGTCGCGGATGGTGCCCTGGCGCAGCGACTGGATCGCGGTGACCGTTCCCGACAGCAGTGCGTCGAGACGCGTTCCCTCGTCGGGGATCGGCCGGAAGGAGATCGAGTCGAGGTACGGCAACTGGTTGCCCTCGGCATCGGTGCGCCAGTAGTCGGGGTTGCGCTCGACAACGGTTTCGTTGTCGATGTCACGTGACTTCATGACGAACGGGCCGGTCCCGATCGGGTTGATGCTGTAGCCGGCGCTGTCGGCCGTGGCTGCCGCCGGATCGAACGGCATCCCGAGCGGTGCGAGGGAGAGGGCCGCAGCAAAGGCCGAGTTCGGCGCGCTGAGCGTGTAGTCCACGGTGAGTTCGTCAACCGCTGTGACTCCCGTCAACGTTGCGGAAGCGATCGCAGCCGAACCCTGGGCACCCGCCTGCTGGATCGGGAACATGTCGACGATCGTTTGAGCGGTCAGCGGGGTGCCATTGTGGAACGTGATGTCGGGACGCAGCTTCATGGTCCAGACCGTGAAGTCGGCGTTCGGCTCGAGGCTCTCGGCCAGGTACGGACCGTAACCACCACTCGCCTGTGATGTCATCAGCGCGTCGTAGATCGCGTACGCGATGTTGTACGCCGGCTCGGAGAGGCCGTCCTCCCACGGCCGCAGGCCGGTGGCCTCGGCTTCGAGACCAATGGTGACCGAGCCACCCATGACCACTTCTTCGGTGTTCTCGACGATCGATGTGTCGACCTCTTCCGGCGCAACGACCGGCGCCTCAGTGCCGTCGGTCGTCTCTTCATCGGTCGCCTCGGTTCCGTCTGATGCCGTGGTGCCGTCGGAGGAGCTGTCGTCGCTCCCGCACGAGGCCGCCACGAAAGCGAACACCAATGGAATCGCGAGTGCTGTCAGTACCCGTCGCTGTCGCATGTATTCCCCCATCTAATTGTTGTTGTTCTTGTTGTTGATGATCCGAAGTCGATCACGATGCCGGTACAGCGATGTCGCCATCGGCGTCCCCCGTCGTGCGGCGACTCCCCCGCACGAGCACAGCAACTTTTCTAGCACACATGACCGATGTCACACAGTCGGGGCGGCAGGTTGCGGCGTGGGGCCCATCGACACCACCGTCTCGACCGCGGCGCCGTCGGGCCACGGCTCGATCAGTGGGTGATGACAGGCAACAAAATGATCCTCTCCGACCCGCCGCATCTGAGGCTCCTCGGCCGCGCACTGATCGTCGGCGAAGGGACAGCGAGTTCGGAAACGGCAGCCCGACGGTGGACTGATCGGCGATGGCAGCTCGCCCTCGATCACCCGGATCGAGTGGATGTCGATCGTGGGATCGGGCACCGGACTGGAACCCAGCAGCAGCTCCGTGTACGGGTGTGCCGGGTGCTCGTACAGCTCGTCGGCTTCGGAGATCTCGCACATCTTGCCGAGGTACATCACCGCCACCCGATCGCTGATGTTCTTCACCACCGCAAGGTCGTGAGCGATGAACACGAGCGTCAGCCCGTACTCGGCCTTGAGATCTTCGAGCAGGTTCAGGATCTGAGCTTGGATCGACACGTCGAGTGCCGACACCGGCTCGTCGCAGATGATCAGCTCGGGCCCGGTGACCAGGGCCCGGGCGATCGAGATGCGCTGACACTGGCCCCCGGAGAATTCGTGCGGTCGCTTGTAGCGCGCCGGGCCCGGATCAATGCCAACCTGGTCGAGGATGCGGGCCACGATGCCCCACTGCTCGTCCTTGTTCTTCGGGCCCCACACGTTGAGTGGCTCGGCGACAACTTCGCCGACCATACGTCGCGGGTTCAGCGACGAGATCGGATCCTGGAAGATCATCTGCAGGCTCGTGCGTTTCGCACGCATCGACTCGGAGTTGAGCGCGACGAGGTCCTCGCCGTCGAGGATCACCGATCCGCCCGTCGGCCGGGGGAGCTGCAAGATGGCCTTGCCGGTGGTGGACTTGCCACAGCCCGACTCGCCGACGAGCCCGAGCGTCTCGCCGCGCGCCACATCGAAGCTGATCCCACTGACCGCCTTGATGGTGCGCTTGCGCCCGGCATGGAACTCGACCACGAGGTCGTTGACCTGCAGGAGTACCTCGTCGGCAGGCCGTAGGTGCGCGGATCCGGAGCCGGCCATCAGACCGACAGCTCCTCGGTCGCACGGAGCCTGCCGATCGCCGCCAGCGCAGGGGGGTACTCCGACGCGATGTTGGCCTCGAACGCCGCGTCGCCTTCGGGTGTCCCGACCGGGAAGTGACAGGCAAAGACGTGATCGGGCGAGTCGATCGAGCGCAACGTCGGCTCCTCGATTCGACAGAGATCCTGGGCGTACGCGCAGCGAGGTGAAAACTTGCAGCCCGGCGGCGGGTCGATGAGGTTCGGCGGGCGACCGGGAATGGCGATCAAGCGGGTGTGCTTGGCCTGGGTGATCTTCGGGATCGACCAGAGCAGCCCCTGGGTGTACGGGTGGCGTACATGGGCGAACAGCTCGACGGTCGGGGCCTTCTCGACGGTCTTGCCGGCATACATCACCATGATCTCGTCGGTGCGCCCGGCGACGACGCCGAGGTCGTGGGTGACGAGGATCATGGCCATGGCGCGGTCACGCTGCTGCTCGGCGAGCAGGTTGAGGATCTGGTGCTGCACCGTGA
>DASQFE010000337.1:0-5706 GCA_035633295.1 Ilumatobacteraceae bacterium
CGTCACCGGGCGCACGCCCCAGTCAGTGGCCGAGCAGTATGAGCAGTACGGGGCCCTCAAGGTCGACACCGGCGAAGCTGTACTGGCCGTACTCGACCCGATCCGCGCCCGGTACCACGAGCTGATGGACGACCCGGGCGAACTCGCCCGCCTCCTACGCGTCGGCGCCGGCAAAGCCCGCGAGGTCGCCTCCGCAACGCTCGCTCGTGCGCATGCCAACATCGGCCTCCTCCCCGCCACTGCCCCCACCTGACCCCGTCAGACGGTGTGCAGGTCCGTCAGCGTGGGCGCGTGGCGCCATGTCCCGAACGACAGCGGCTGCGCCCAGACCGGGTGGGCCGACGCTCGCGACGAGAGAAACCAAGCAAGTTCGTGTCCGAGCCCGCTTGCCGAGCGACACCACACCCCGCGCAGGTTGGCGTCATGCACCAAGACCCCGATGGCCTGCGTCACCTCATGGCTGACCGGCTCGCCTCGTACATCGACGGGATACGACTCCGGGAGCCCCACCGATTCGACACCAGCGGCGCTGATCACATCGGCGACTCGCTGGCGACCCGGCAGCGTCGCTGCCGCCAGACGGATGGGCGCGCCGTCGTCGAGGTCGTCGGGTTCGATGCCCCGGCCGGCGAACAGATGCCGTACCTGCGCATGCACCGTAGCCAGGTCTTCGTTGAGGTACAGCGTCGGCCACGAGTCGCGCGGATTCCAACGTCCACCGCGACGTTGGGCAAACGACGGGTCAAAGGGGTCGGCGTAGTGCGGCCGGGTGATGCGTAACCAGACGTGGCCGTCGGGCACCTGTGTGACGATCACGGTGCGATGCGGGTGAGGTCGAAGGTGTCGTACAGCTCGTCTCGCAGCACCTCGAACTCCCCCGCAAGCGCGACGTCGAGTCGCGTGCGTCCACCCAGTGCTTCGACCGGCCGACGCACAACGGCCGGAATCCGCTCCCGCTTGACCCATTGGTCGAGGAGATCGGTTGCCTGGCCGAGCAACGCGACCTGATCGCGTCGACTCGCCGGTGCACCTTCAGCGAGCCACTTCGATGCTGCCTGCCTGCTGATGCCGAACATTCCAGCGAGCTGAGTCGCGGAAATGTCCCACAACCGCACTGTGCGCTGCAGCGAGCTGGCGTTCAACTGACGATCAAGACGGTCGACGACTTGCCTGAGCATGTCCGCGTCGCCGCCGGTCCGCAGCACCACTTCCTTCGCCATGGCATCCACGATCGACATGCCCCCACCCTACCGCAACCAGATGTCAACCGCAACCATCTGTCAACCATCGAGAGAGTCCGGCAGCGCTCAGGCGTGATCCGACGCCTCGAGTGCGTCGAAGGCCGGTCCGCGTTGCGCGATCAGGTCCACAGTGGCCGGATCGGAACCAGCTCGCTGTGCCATCGCCGCACCGAGGTCCTCGTGGTCGTGATAGGCGCGAAACGAGCGGGTGCGCGGGCCGACAACGGTTGCGGCGACCCGCCCGAACGTCCCCAGCCCGCAGTCGATCTTGCCGACATCGTGCAGGAGTGCGCCGGCGATCTCGGCCCGGGTCGCATCGGGTCGGCACACCACGAACCGACGGGCGACCGCCGCGCTGTGACGTCGATCCTGATTCGACAGCTGCACCCAGAGGCGGCGTTCAGCGGCCAGTAGGTGCTCGTCGGCCCACACCTCGTCGTCGACCGATGGCGGAGTGGGAGGCAACGACGTGACGAATCGGGCGACCAGATGCCAGACCTTGGCGACCGGATTGGCGCTGTTCATCGAACCAGTGTGGCCCGGGGGTGCGCCGAGCGGTACACATCCCACAGACGCTCCTGGCTGACCTTGGTGTAGATCTGTGTCGTCGAGATCGACGCGTGGCCGAGCATCTCTTGGACCACTCGCAGGTCGGCACCATGGTCGAGCAGGTGGGTTGCGCACGAGTGGCGCAGTACGTGCGGCGACAACTCGCCGCCGATCCCGGCGCGAACTCCATACCGCTTGATCACTGCCCAGGCGGCCTGTCGGCTCAGACGGCTGCTGCGAGTGTTCAAGAACACCGCCTCGGCGTCGCTGCGCGACCGCCACTGATCGGGCACCATCGCAGCACGTCCGCTCGGCGAGAACCAGTCGTCGAGCGCCGATGCCGCAGTCGAACCGAACGGAACGATCCGCTCCTTCGACCCCTTGCCGTACAACCGCACGAGTCGGGCATCGAGATCGATCTCCCCGATCGACAACCCCACTGCTTCGGAAATGCGGGCTCCGGTGGCGTACAGCAGTTCGATCAACGCCAGGTCACGCCGGTGAATCGGCTCGGTGACCACGACTGCGTCGATCAGGCTGACGACCTGGGCCTCCGTGAGTGGTTTGGGGAGTCCGGCGGGCACCCGAACACCTTCGAGATCGGCAGCGGGGTCGTCGCGCCGCTCGCCCTCGATCGACAGGTAGCGGTGCAGCATCCTGATCGCAGCCAGCTGCCGGGCAATCGACGATGTCGCCGCGCCGGTCGCGCGTCGCTCGCCCACGAACGCAACCAGCTGCTGGTGATCAACGTCGAGGGGCGTCGCCCCGTGCGCTGCGAGCCATTCGCAGTAGGCACTCAGATCACGGCGGTAGGCAACCAGGGTGTTCGGTGCCCGCCCCTTCTCGGCGACCATCCACGACAGGAACTCCTCGACCTCGAGTGGCAGCATCGGGTTGTCATCGCCCCCTCACGCCCGACGGATGATCCGACGAGCGCAGTCGGCGTTCGGTCAAGAGCAACGCCACCACCGACTTGGCATCGACGATCTCACCACGCTCGACCATCGCAATGGCCTCGTCGAGTGGGACGTGGAGCACCTCCATGTGCTCCTCCTCCGGGCCTTGGCGATCATGCGGTACCGGCGTGCAACCGGTTGCGAGATACAGCGTCGTCACCGAATCGGTCATCCCCGGCGACGGCAGGATTTCGGTCAGCAGGTCGAGATGCTCGGCATCGAGACCAGCCTCCTCGATCAATTCGCGACGTGCCACCTCGGCGGTGTCCTCACCTTCGATGTCGCGCATCCCGGCCGGAATCTCGATCACGCTGCGCTCGTACGGGGGCCGATACTGCGATACCAGCACCACCGACGGGTTACCCTCGGCGTCGAAGATGAGTGGCACCACACCGACGGCGCCGGGCGAACGAACGATGTCACGTCGAAACGTCGATCCGTCGGGCGCCTCGAACTCGGCAACGGCCAGGTTCCAGATGTACCCCTCGTGGATGATCGACTCCGACACCCGCCGGAAGACAGCGTCATCGTTCACGACGACAACGACGCCTCCGACGCAACCGACTCGTCAACGCCTTCGGCAACCGCAACGGCAACATCGACAGCCGGTGCCGGATCGGTGGCGGCGCGTCGCGCCAGCGCGGCAGCGATCAGTTCACGGAACAACGGATGCGGTCGATCGGGGCGGCTCTTGAACTCCGGGTGCGCCTGAGTGCCCACCCAGAACGGGTGGCCAGGCAGCTCGATGAACTCCACCAAACGGTTGTCGGGCGATGTTCCCGAACACCAGAGGCCGGCCTCTTCGAGTTGGCCGCGGTATCGCTCGTTGAACTCGTAGCGATGCCGGTGACGTTCGCTCACGACCGGATCACCGTACGCAGCAGCGACCTGCGAACCCGACGCCAGCACGGCGTAGTACGCACCGAGGCGCATCGTGCCGCCCTTGTCCTCGATGCCGCGCTGCTCCAGCATCAAGTCGATGACCGGATGGTGTGTCGTCGGGTCGAACTCGGTGGAATTGGCATCGACCAGGCCGACCACGTCGCGGGCGAACTCGATGGTCATGGCTTGCAACCCGAGACACAACCCGAGGCACGGCACCCCCTCCTCACGCGCGTACCGAGCGGCGGCGATCTTGCCCTCGACACCCCGAGAGCCGAAGCCACCCGGAATGACGATGCCGTCGAGGTGATCGAGCTGGCCGGCCGCCAGCAGACCTTCGACGCTCTCGGACTGGACCCACACGATCTCGACGTTTGCGCCGTGGTGGAATCCGGCATGTTTGAGGCTCTCGACCACCGACAGGTACGCATCGGGGAGCTCGATGTACTTGCCGATGAGACCGATGCGCACGGGAATCGTGGCTGCTTCGACCTTGGCGACCAACTGTTCCCAGTACGTCAGGTCCGGCTGGCCGTCGAGGCGCAGAAGCTCGCAGACGAAGTCGTCGAGGCCCTCGTCGTGCAGGATCAGCGGAAGCTCGTAGATGTTCTTGGCGTCGGCGGCGTTGACGACCGCACGTTCCTCGACGTCGCAAAGACTGGAGATCTTGCGCTTCAGATCGTCGGACAACGGCCCCTCGCTGCGGCACACGATCACGTCGGGCTGAATTCCGCGGCTGCGAAGCTCGGTGACCGAGTGCTGCGTGGGCTTGGTCTTCTGCTCGCCGGACGGGCCGATGAACGGCACGAGGGTGACGTGGATGTAGCAGACGTTGTCGCGTCCCACCATGTTGCGAAACTGACGAATCGCTTCGAGGAAGGGCAGGATCTCGATATCGCCGACGGTGCCGCCAACCTCGGTGATCACGACATCGACGTCGTCGTGGGCCACCCGCTGGACGCGGCGCTTGATCTCGTCGGTGATGTGCGGGATCACCTGAACGGTTTTTCCGAGGTAGTCGCCACGGCGCTCGGCTGCGAGTACCGCCTGATAGATCGAGCCGGTGGTGGCGTTGGAGTTGCGCGACAGGGTCTCGTCGATGAATCGCTCGTAGTGGCCGAGGTCGAGGTCGGTCTCACCGCCGTCGTCGGTCACGAACACCTCGCCGTGTTCGAACGGATTCATGGTGCCCGGATCGATGTTGATGTACGGGTCGAGCTTCTGGAGGGTGACCCGCAGGCCGCGCAGCTTGAGCAGCCGACCGAGCGACGATGCAGTCAGGCCCTTGCCAAGCGAGCTGGCAACGCCTCCTGTCACAAAAATGTGCTTCGGCATCTGCCAATCCTCCGTCTTGATCGTCTCGACTCCCGGTGTCCGCACGACACCATGACGGGAGATCACCATACCCCGCTCGGCGCCCTCGCCGTGGAATCCCATGAATCATTCCCGGTCGGACATCGCCGCCTCGCGACCTCCTAGCGCGACGATCAGCGGTCGAGGAGCTCCCGGGCATGATCGAGGGCAGAATCGGTCGTTGAACCCGACAGCATCCGAGCGATCTCGCCAACGCGGTGCTCGCCCTCGATGGGCGCCGCGTTGGCGAAGGTTTCGCCGTCGCGTACCGTCTTGGCGACGGCGATCTGAGCGTCGGCAGCAGCCGCCACCTGCGCGAGGTGCGTCACCACGAGTACCTGGTGCGACCGGCCCAGTTGCGCAAGCGCGTCGCCGATCGCCTGCGCGGCCGCGCCGCCGATACCGGCGTCGACCTCGTCGAACACCAGCGTGCGACCGTTATCGGACCGCCCCGCGGCCTGAGAAAGCACGAGTCGCAGTGCCAGCATCGCTCTGGCCAGTTCGCCACCGGATGCCACACGGGTGAGCGGCAGGAGAGGCGAACCGGGGTTTGCCGCCAACAGGAACTGGATCCGGTCGCCTGGATGATCATCGGGATGATCGCCGATCTCGACGCCGACCGACCCATGCGGCATCGCCAACCGGCGCAGCTCGGTCTCGACTGCAGACGCAAGCTGCGGCCCCACCTCGCGACGCCGGCGTCCCACGGCCTCGGCAGCAACCAG
>DASQFE010000338.1:0-1934 GCA_035633295.1 Ilumatobacteraceae bacterium
ATGTCGGCCAGGCTGACGCGCCCTCACCGCACGCCGTCCGAAATCGTGGACGGACTCGAACAGATCGGGCTGGTCATCACAGCCGTGCGTCTCCGCAATGTCTGACCTTCCGCGTGGCGCGTCAGCCCGCGGGCCGCTGTATCGAGCGGTCGAGATCATCAGCCACAGGTGATCGCCTCGATCAGATCGCTGCCTGCACGCGACGTCCGCGTGTCCGCGTCGTCGAGCAGGTCGACAGCCACGACGGCCCTCGGCATCACATCGCGATCCAGCCGGTGCGCGTCTACTCATGCCGAGGACGGGACCGCTTGGTATGTATGTATGATGCGTACATGCCGAACAAGACAATCAGTGTTCCGGAGGACGTGGTGCCGATCATTGACGGGCTCGGTGTCCCGTTCTCTACGTGGGTTGCCGATCAGCTCCGGCATTACGCCGCTACCCACTCCACGTTGGGTTTCGCCCAGCAGCTGCTGGCTGACGCCGAGCTTGCGAACGCCGAACCTCCATCAGTGGAGGAGTCATCGGCAGCGCTGGAGCGGATGGAGCGTTCCGCACCGTGGTAGCGAGGGGCGGCGTGTACTGGATCGATCTCGACAAGCGCCGGCCGTGTGTGGTGGTGTCTTCCGACGATGTGCTCAGTGTGAGTGTCTGGCAGACCCACGTCGTGCCAATCACCTCGAATCTTGGTCGAGCGGGCATCGCCGGAAACGTGTTGCTTCCCAGCAAAGCAAGCGGGCTGCCGAACGACTCAGTCGCTGTTCCGCTCGGGCTCGAGTTGTTCGACCGGTCACTCCTCGGAACACAGGCCGGCAGGCTGCCCGACGTACTGATTGACGACATCGACGAAGGCCTTCGAGCCGTCCTCGGCATCTGATCTATGAGTTCGTTCGGCTGATGGTGCGGTACACCGTCGGTCGCGACACCGAGAACAGCTCGCCAAGATCTGAGATCGCGTACTCGCCGGTTTGGTGCATCCTTCTCAGCTCGCGCTGCTGTCTCGGAGAGAGCTTGGGCTGGCGGCCCTTCAGCTTGCCTTGGGCCCTGGCGACGGCCATTCCTTCACGGGTGCGCATCCGGATCAGGTCGACCTCGAACTCGGCGAAAAGCAACTTCCCCATCGGGTCGTCGGGTCGTAGATCTGACCGCCGAGCGACAGCGACACTCCACGTTTGGCGAGGGTGTCACCGATGTCGCGAGCATCGGGAACGGATCGAACAAGCCGGTCGAGCTGCGGCACGACGAGCGTGTCGCCCGTGCGTACCGCCGCCAGCGCTTGATCGAGACCGGGACGCTCGCGTTTGGTGCCGCTGACGCCGTGGTCGATGTAGACGCGATCAGGTGGCACGCCGAGCGCGTGAAGCCCTTCGCGTTGGGCGGTGAGGTCTTGCTCATCAGTCGAGCATCGGGCATATCCAATCAATGTTTCATCCATCCAAGAACCCTGCCGCACCCGGTCGCCCCGATCCATCGGCGAGCGTCCGAAAGCCGCCCGTTATGTGAGACGGATCTCACCGAACCGCCCGCCGGTCCGCGAACCAGCGATTCGTCCGACGGTGGTCCCCCTATCGGACATTGACGTCTGAGCGTCTGCAAGAGGCAGTTCCCCTATCCCGATCGGATGTGGTCCTCAGATCGCTGACCCGACTTGGTACCGTGTGCTGATGGACGCATCGAAGATCTGGTCAGCTGAGGAGCTGGAGAAGATGAGTCCGAACGAGCGTCAGTCGATCGTGCGCGCCGGATTCGAAACAGACCTCAGCAAGGTGTCGCCAGAACTCTTGGAGCGGGCTCGGCGCAAGATCGAAGCGCACATCGCTGCGAACCAAGACGCCGCGACACCTGACCGGTGACCAGTCGCCGCACCGTTCGTGTCGACCAGGCATTCTTCGACGACCTCGACCACCAGCTCGGCAGCGACCGAGGGCCGAACG
>DASQFE010000339.1:0-8952 GCA_035633295.1 Ilumatobacteraceae bacterium
TTCATCGTCGGCGACAGCGACGCCGGCACGTTCGGTCCGTACCTGCAGACGCTGCTCGACGGGACGGGCATCGTCACGACCGAACTCGATTACAAGGTGTCGTCGGGGCTTGCCCGGCCCGACTTCTTCGACTGGCCCGCCGAGATCGACGCGCAGCTGCCCACCGTCGACCCCGACATCGTGGTGGCGACGTTCGGCGGAAATGACGCCCAAGGCCTCGCCGACGAGACTGGCGAGTTCATCATCGGTGATCCGGTGGCCAACGAGGCCGAATGGGTGGCGGAGTACACCGAACGCGCCGGCGCCGTGATGGATCAGCTGCTGGCTGACGGGCGCACCGTGATCTGGGTCGGGATCCCCAACGACGACAATCCTGAGGTCGCTGCCCGTATGGCCATTCAGGACAAGGCCGCTCGCGCAGCCGCAGCCGAGCGGCCCGAGGTGATCTTCATCGACACGTGGAAGCGGTTCTCGGGTCGTGACGGCGGATGGGCCGAGTTCGTCATCGATCCCCGCGACGGCCAGGGCAAGGATGTCCGCGCCGACGACGGCTTCCACCTGAACCAGAACGGCGCCGAGATCCTCGCGATCGACATCGCCCAAGCCATCCGCGACACCCTCCGAGCCGACGGCGCCCAGATCTGATCACAACAGGGGTCAGACCCCTTTTGTGATCGTCGTCGCAGTACTACTGCTGTTGGCCGCGGGCTTGAATCGCGACGCGGCGGGCTTCGACCGCCTCTGGGCTGAACTGGGTGCGTCGCCACGCACGACTGTCGCGAGCCTCGATCTCCCAGTGGTCGTCGTCGGTCGCGACCTGGAAGTACGTGTCGCGGATCTGGCGAACGCCGGGCTGGTCGTTGCCGATGATGTCGAATGCGAGTTGACGGGTGAACGGCAGCAGATCGGCATGCGCAACGACGTGGTTCACGAGTCCGAAGGCGAGCGCCTCGTCGGCCAACATGAAGTTGCCGGTGTAACTCATCTCGCGGGCGCGCCGCACGCCGATCGCTTGCGGGAGCAGCACGGTCAGGCCCCACCCGGGCATGACGCCGACTCTGGCGTGCGTGTCGCCGAACTTGGCGTGCTCGCTGGCGACGAGGAAGTCGCAGTTCAGCGCGAGCTCGAAGCCGCCCGTGACGGCCACACCGTTGACGGCGCCGATGACGGGCTTGGTCAGGCGTGGGAACGGGCCGCGAACGCCGTCGCGATTCCGGCTGCCGTCGGCGCCTGTGCCGCCGCCGAGGTTGGCGCCGTTGCTGCCGAGTTCCTTGAGGTCGAGTCCGGCGGTGAACGCCGGATCGGTGCCGGTCAGGATCAGCACGTCGACGTCGGGGTCGGCCTCGGCCTGCTTCATCCGTTCGGGCAGGAGCGCGAGGACCTCGCTCGACAGCGCGTTGCGGGCCTCGGGACGATTCATCGTGATCGTCGCGATCCGCTCCGACACGTCATACAGCACCACATCGTCAGCCATACCCGACATCCTCCCACGCCCCACCGAACCCCCCCCGAAATTCGGAGCACATCTTGCGCTGAGCGCAATGATCGCTCCGAATTTCGGGGGGGGGTGCGGGTGGTGAATGGGGTGGCGTCAGTCGGTGTCGTCGGGGGGGAGGAAGGCGAGGGGGAGGTCGCCGAGCTTGACGAGTGTCGCTGCGACCCAGCCGCCGAGGGCGCCGAAGTGTTCGTCGAGCAGGGTGCTCGTTCCATCGGCGACGGTTTCCTCGGCGAGTTCGTACAGGCCCTCGTAGGTGATCTCGGCTGCGTACTCGGTGATGAGGTCGAGCGGATCGGTGGCTGTGTCGGGATGCGCGATCTCCGAGGTCAGCCCGGCGCGTTCCATCCGGTCGTCACCCACGAGCGGGCTCTGTTCGGGAACGGCGTCGAACAGCATCTGCGGATCGACGGGCTTCGCGAGGCGCTGGATGCGCAGCACGATCTCCATCTCGATCGCCGGGCGACGCTCGAGTTCGGCCTCCACATACCACTGGCGGTAGGCCGCCTGGCTCCACGCCGGCCAGTCGAACGTGATGTGCGCCACGACCCGCGGCGGCTCACCTTCACCAGGCAGGCCGTAGCTCGTCTCCCACGTGAGATCACCGAGCAGTACGTCGGACTGGAAGTGTTCCTCGAAGGCCTGGCGTTCGAGGAACGCCGCCTCGAATGCGTCACGCAGGGCGCTGATGGCATCGGTGAAGACGTGGTCGAGCATGAGCGACCCGAAGGCTAACCGGGTGCCCGTGCCACACTTGCGCCCATGACTGGTTCCGCACCGCTGGTACTCACCGATATCGCCGACGGCGTCGCCACCCTCACGCTCAACAACCCCGACGAGCGCAACACTCTGACCGCCCCGCTGGTGGCCGAGATCATTGCGGCGATGGAGTCGTTCGAGGCCGACGAATCGGTCGGCGCCGTCGTGGTCACCGGCACGCCGCCGGCCTTCTGCGCCGGCGCAAACCTCGGCAATCTGGCCGAGGCGACAGGGGAGAGCCTCGGCACGATCTACGAGGGCTTCTTGCGAATTGCGCGCAGCCCGCTGCCCACGCTCGCCGCGGTCAACGGAGCAGCAGTGGGCGCCGGGATGAACCTGGCCCTCGGCTGCGATGTCCGTATCGTCGCCGACACCGCCAGGCTCGACACCCGGTTCCTGCAGCTGGGTATCCATCCCGGCGGAGGCCACACCTGGATGCTGCGCCGCATCGTGGGGCCGCAAGCGGCGATGGCGGCAGTGGTGTTCGGCCAGGTCCTCGACGGCAAGGAAGCCGAACGAATCGGGCTCGCTTACCGCTCGGTGCCGTCGGAGTCGCTGCTCGCAGTCGCCCACGAGTTCGCCGCGAAGGCAGCGTCGGTACCGCGGGAGTTGGCGATCGCGACCAAGCAGACGATCCAGGCAATGGCCGACATCGACGATCACCCCGCCGCTGTGGCGCGTGAACTCGAGCCGCAGCTCTGGAGCACCCAGCAGCCTTGGTTCGCCGAGCGGCTCGCGGCGCTGCAGGCGCGGATCTCCACCAGGTAGGACGCGTTCAGCGAGCGCTGCGTTCCAGCGTGGCCACGGCGCTGCGGGTACGCGTATAGACCTCGTCGTCGTCGACCCAGGCCGGATCGAACGCTACCCGGTCGAGCGTCGTTGCGACCGCTGCCGCGAGCCCGTTGTCGCCGGCATCGACGAGCGCAGCTCGCTGCGGATTCGTGAATCGGTCTGTTGGGGTCGGGTCCGGAAAGACCGGGCGGTCTGTTGGGGTCGGGTCCGCACAGGCCGGCGCGGGGGTGGGGAGGGCGGCGAAGCGGTCTTGCAGGAGGCCCCAGCGGCCTCGGCGTCGGCGATGGCGCCACTGCCTGACGACGCCCGAGAGTGCCCAAGTCACGAGGGCGGCGATCGCAAGCAGTGCGAGTTCGAGTCGGTGAGAGGCGATCGACGACAGCGCCGCGCCGACAAGGTCGCCGCCGACGGTGCCGGCATCGATTTCGCCGGCCAGCGGCACGCTGGCGGTGGGATCGAATGCTTGCCAACCGGTCTGCGGGAACCACACCTCGACCCAGGCGTGGGCGTCGCCGGCGCGCACCTTCCACACTCCCGACACGCGGTCACGTTCGCCGGAGAGGTACCCGGTGGCGAGGCGGGCCGGCACGCCCTGGCTGCGCAACATGACCGTGAGCGTCGATGCGATCTGTTCGCAGAACCCACGCTGCGACACGAAGAGGAAGTCGTCGACCGCATCGTCGCCGTCGGCGGGCACCGGCGCATCGAGGTCGTACTCGGTGTTGGCTCCCAGCCACCGTTCGTAGGCGAGAATCGTGTCGTAGGTCGACCCGGCGCGCAGGTCGGTGGCGAGGTCGATCGTGCGTTTCGTGATTGACGCCGGCAGTTCGAGGAACGGGTCGAGCTGTTCTGCGCCCGCCGCATCGCGGAACTGGGCGTAGAACTCGCCGAGGTCGCCCTGGGCGCGCAGCAACTCGGCGGTGGCGGCCACCCGTTCGGAAATGACGGTGTAGACGGACCCCGGCGCAAGGACCACGTCGGAGCGCAGCGCGCCGTCGGGCCGGGTCCACAGTGTCCCGTCGAAGATGACCTGCGTCGGTCGGGCGGCTGCGAACACGACGTTCGGCAAGGCCGCCTCGACGTAGTAGGTCTGGATCATCTCCTCGGTGGGGATGCCTGCTGCGGACTGGTCGCCCGGCGTTGGCGGCACGTCGATGGTCGGGCCCTCGCGCCGTGTCCCGGTGTCGGGTGACACCCTCCACACCCGGCCGTCGAACTCGCTGAACGTCTGGCCCCGCCAGAATGCCGGCTCCGACGCCCGGACCCGCATGACGATCTCGTCGCCGAGGTCGCCGCGCACGCTCGTGTCGAGCGACTCGGTGAATCCCGGGTAGCCGACGGCGGCACCGATCGAGCCCCGATTGTCGCCGACGTCACCGCCCGTTGGAGCTGGCGAGCCATCGGGCGACGCCAGCGCACCCGGCGAAGCAACCGGCGCGCCGCCGGGCGACAGTGCCGGAAGGCCGAGGCGGGCGGGACCGTCGGGAATCGGGATCACGCTCAAGAGAGCGAGCGTGCCGATGACAGCGGCGCCGACCCATGCCGCTGGGCGCAGGATCGATCGAACGCCGATGGGGCCAACTCGTCCCTCACGCTGCAGCCTTCCGGTCCGCAGCCTTACCGTCCGCAGCCTTCCGGTGAGGAGCAGCGACGTGAAGAACGCGACGCCCCATACCGCAATCCACCAGCCGAGGGCATCGTCGATTCGAAGTCCGGCGGCGTACGAGGCCACGACGAAGGTGATCGCCTGGTGGACGCGCAGTGTTCGCCGGTCGACCACCTCGAAGCCATGGAGGACGACCAGCAGCATCAGCATGTCGGGCATCGGTCCGCGTAGAACTGCCAGTAGGCCGTCGATGCTTTGAGCCTCGGCTGCGATCAGCGCCAACGCAACGACGATCGTGAGCACGATCGCGGCTTGGAGAGCCACCGGTCGTCGACCGGATCGTCGGCCGAGCCACGTCGACACCACGGCGCCGAGCACGAGGCCGAATGCGATCGTCGCGATCAGCACCGCTGACCTGGACAGTCCTCCGACGAGCAGAGCCAAGCTCGCCAGCGCGGCAGCCGCGGCCGCCCACCGCGCCGGAGCGCCAACAGTCGACTCGGGCTCGTGCGCCCGCAGTCTGATCGGGCGCCTCCACCAGGCAATGCGCGGTGACGCGGTGTTGCGGGCGATGGCCGACGCGGTCCAGGCCGCCCAGGTCGCGGCATCGTCGTCGCCGCGGACAGGGAACGATTCGCCACCGACGAGCACCGCGATGTCGTGCCCGCGCCGGAGACCTTCGTCGAGCGTGCATCGCAACCGGCCAGCAGTCGAGCCGTCGACAGGCCCGGCGATCAGCCCATCGAGGTCGACGACCCAGTGTTCGTCGGCGACGGCAACACGATCGTGGACGATCAGCTCGCCGACGCGGAGCGACGACGGCCAGTGGATCGAGCCGACAGCATCGCCGTCGCGCCATGCTCGAACGCCGTCGATGTCGCCGCGATGGTTGCCGCGTCGCGTCGCCACGGCGCCCTCGTGCCGTGCGGTCGAGCTGGTGACGGCGAGGAGTGCGCCGTCACCCACAGGGGCGACATGCACCTCGTTGATGGCGATCTCGCTGCGGTGTCGCCACCAGATGAGACCGAATGGTCCCGCCGATTCGATCGTGGCATGCAGCACCGTCACGATGCCGGGATCGCGGAACTCCGCGTCCATGAGCATGGTTCCGCCGGCCCGGAACACCCCCGTGACGACTTCTGACTCAGTGTGGGGCGATGTCGACAGTCGGAGCCGGCCGCTGCGGCGAGTGTCGGGGCCGGCGACTGCCACGCGGAGCGGTGCCGACGACCCGACTGTCGTCACCGGCGGTCCGGCGATCGACACGACTCGGGTCCGCCGTGCGGTCGACCATCCGGCCAACGCCTCGACGACGCCCGTCACGAGCAGTGCCGCCATCAGCGCGATGACCACCGGTGTGCCGGTCAGTCGGGCAATCATCCCGGCGACGACCCACCCACCAACGAGCGCGCCGGCCCCGGGCGACAGGCCCAGGGGGCGGGTACGTCCGTCGGCGACCACGGTCAGACTGTCGGAGGCGCGACTCTCGACACGCACTCGGCCGCGATCTCCCGCCCGGCCGCAACGGTGGATGTGGAACCGGCGACTCGATGGGCCAGCGCCGGAACGCTCGCTCGCACCACATCGTTCGCAGTGACGTAGTTGCGGCCATCGAGCGCGGCGAAGGCTCGGGCGAGGGCAACGATTGCGACGCCGCCGCGGGTCGATGGGCCAACTCGTACTCGCGGGTCGTTGCGGGTCGCGTCGAGCAACGCGACGACGTAGGCCGCAACCGTGTCGGTGATCTGGACGGTCGCAACCACCTCGCGCGCGGCGATCAGTTCGCTGAGCGTCGTCACCGGTTCGACGGCACCGAGCATCGATCGTCCGCGGCGCCCCGTGAGGACCTCGACCTCGGATGCCGCCGAGGCGCGCCCGGGCGTCACGACCGCTCGAAAGCGATCGAGGGCCCCCTCGCCGAGCCCGTACGTGCCGGCGATGTCGATCGGGTTCTGCGTGGCGACGAGCATGAACGGGTCGGGGAGACGGTGGCTCACGCCGTCGACGGTGACCGTCGACTCCTCGGCCAATTCGAGCAGTGCCGACTGCGTACGAGGCGTCGCCCGGTTGAGTTCGTCGAACACCACGATGTTCGCGAACACCGGCCCCGGCCGGAATCGCATGCCGTCGACGTCGAGTTGCCCACTCGGCACCATCGAGCCGGTGATGTCGCCGGGCAGCAGATCGGACGTGCCCTGGATCCGATGGAACGTACCGCCGACTGCTCGCGCCAGTACCTGGGCGAGCAGGGTCTTGCCGACCCCGGGAAGGTCCTCGATCAGGAGGTGTCCACCGGCGAGCAGTGTGGCGACACTGACTTCGACCACATCGTGTTTCCCGGCCACCACGGCGTCCATTGCGCCGATGAGCCGAGCGCCGAGCGCGGCGACGCCATGGGCCTCGCGATCGAGGATCGAGTCTGGATCGGGTGCGAGTGGGCTGGGCGGCGGCAACGTGTCCACACGGGTTCATCGGCATGTCGTGGCCCGGTCTTGAAGCGGCTTCGAGCCATCTGGCCGTGCGAGTGCCGGTTGGCGTCCATGAGATGAACAGGTCCCGAACGTGAGATGAACGAATCGCGCACGATCGTTACACAGAACCCATTTTCTGGTCAGGGGTGGTGCACTAGGTTTGGCGGCGCAAGCACCGAAACCACCGTGGCCAGGCCACGAAGCAGGAGGTAGCCCCAATGAGCCAGCGCAATCGCACCGAGGATGTCTTGGTACCGCTCAAGAAGGAAGTGCGTGCCCATGCTCACAGCGAGCGGCACCGCATCCACGTCGAGCTCCAGACGGTCGCTCAAGACGTGAGTTCGGGCCTCGAGCCCGAAGACGTCCACGAGCCCGGCGCAGCGTGGAAGCCCATCCACCACCACGACGCTGAGATTGCCAAGAGCAAGCTTGCCAAGCGCAGCCGCACCAAGCGCCACTGGAAGACCAAGATGTGGAAGCGCCGCACGCAATTGCGCCGTAATCGCGCCGAGCAGATCCAGATCTTGAGCAAGGGTGACGGCCTCGTCGCCTGATCCGCGCTCTTCGTAGCGGGCCGCTCGTTGCCCGTTGCGTTCAGACCAGATCGCGGCGTTCGATCCACGTAGCGAGGAGTTCGTCGCGGCGTGCCTGCCACTCCTCGATCGTGATGCCGTAGCGGATGTGGTCTTCCCACGTTCCGTTGATCTCGAGGTACCGCTCCGCGAGGCCTTCTTCGCGGATCGTGAGCTTGTCCATGATTCGGCGGCTGGGAGCATTGCGCGGCACGATGCAGATCTCGATGCGATGCAGCAGGAGCTGTTCGAACGCAAACTGCATCACCACCACCACTGCCTCGGCAACGTACGACTGTCCGGCGTGGCGCTCGTCGATCCAGTAGCCGATGGTGCCCGACTGCATGGCACCGCGGATCACGTTGTTGAGGTTCACCTCACCGGCAACGGTGTTGTCGACGAACAGGCCGAATTGGTAGGCCGACCCGGCACTTCGGTCGCGGTCACGCTGTTGGCATCGCGCGGTGAATGCCCCGCGGTCGGTCACGGGGTCGGCTTGGTGGATCGGACGGCTCGGCTCCCACACGGTGAGCCAGTCGGCGTTGCGCCGGCGGACTTCGCTCCACGTGCGAAAGTCGTTGGCGGCGAGTGGGCGAAGCAGCACACGGCGGCCGTAGAGGCGCACGGGCGACGAGGTACGAGCAGGATGTCGCAGTGCCATCAGGTTGATTCCTGTCGATCCGAGTTGCGCGCATCTCGGGAGTTCTCGGCGGTCACACCGATGGAGTCGAGGTCGAGTCGCCGCATGACGCCAAGTATCATGCAACATGTCGCGATGATCGATTCGACGTAGCCATCGTCGAGACCTGGATTGTGGCGGCGATCGACCACCGGCTCCGTCGCAAGCGTTCGGAAGACCTCGTCGGCGTCGGATCGTCGGAGCCGGTAGCCGGCTGGGATCTGGGAGTCGCCGATCTCCACGCGCGCCATCGCCTCGACATGGGGTCCAACGGCACTCACCGAGGCGGCCGCAGCGAACGATGGTGCGGCGATGATGATGTCGTCGAGGTGGTCGGCCACGAGCCCGAGGGCGTTGGTGAGATGGGCCGGGGAGGGAGGATCGGCTTGCTCGAGTGGCCCCTCGAAGAGAGTCAGCGGCCCGATCGGCACCGTGAACGTGGCCCCGTCGACCATCACCTCCGTCGAGCGGTCGTCGATTCGCACGGTGACGGACGGGTCGGTCACGGTCGGGTCGGTCACGGTCGGGGCGGTCACGGTCGGGTCGGTCACGGTCGGGTCGGTCACGGTCGGGTCGAG
>DASQFE010000340.1:0-3345 GCA_035633295.1 Ilumatobacteraceae bacterium
CACGTCGGTACTCGATCTGCTTGGACTGCAGCTCCGCTTCGAATGCTGCAGTGATGCCAGGCTCCGCCGCGGCGTACGTGGCGGAAGGGATGTAGTGATGCGACACCCCTTCGTCTCGAATCGCTCGATCGCACAGCACCGTGTGGCCGATCGGCAGATCACGTTGCAGGGTGCCCGCCGTTCCAATCGAGAAGAATCGCCGAGTACCCAACGCGATGAACTCCTCGAGCACCGCTGCGGCCACGGGTGCGCCGATGCCGAAGTCGCCGAGCACCGCCACCTGACCCTGGGTGTCCGGCAGCGTCACCAGTCCCCGGTACGTGGCCGCCAGATTCGGCCGCTCCGCGTTCTCCACGGCCATGATGAACTCGAACAGCTGTCGCTGGTAACACATGATGATCGATCGTGGTGGTTCGTAGCCGTCCAGGCCCCCGTTCCGGCGCAGATACGTAACGAAATCATCTGGGTTGAAGAAGGCGTCCTCGCCGTGTTTTCCTTCGAAGTTCGGGTAACTGGTGGCCACCGCCCAAGTCTCACCCATGTAGTGGCTCCCATCCCACAGAGTTCCGCGTGCCACCGCGCTGGGCCCCCGAGCGCCAGTCGGCGGTGATCGCGTGGTGCCGCAGTCAATCGCCAAGTTGGGGACGCAACCCCGAAGTGTGCGCCGATACCGAGCGCGGCGCTCACCCCCTGCGCTCCCGGCCGACGGTCAAGATCCAGCTGCAAGACTTGGCCCATGAGCGGCCCGGGAATCCTGCGCAAAGTCGATGCAGTCACCGTTCGTGTGCCCGACATCGACGCCGGCATCCACTTCTACGTCGATGTGCTCGGCCATCGAGTGAAATGGCGCAACGACGCAATCGGTCAGGTAGGACTCGAACTCCCGGACGGTGACTCCGAGATCGTTCTCACCACCGAGCACGGCTACGAACCGAACTGGCTCGTCGAATCGGTCGACGACGCGATCGAGGTGTTCCGCTCAAACGGTGGTCAGGTCATCGCCGAGCCGTTCGACATCCCCGTCGGCCGCCTGGGCGTCGCCCTCGACCCCTTCGGCAATGCGCTCGTCCTGCTCGACTTGAGCAAGGGCACGTACACCACCGACGCGACCGGCGACGTCACCGGAGTCAGCTGATCGCACGGCACAGCCCGCCGCCCTGCCCGCGAAAGTGCAGTGCCCGGCTTGGGCCGAACTGCAGCGCCGTGGCAGCTTCGATTTGCGTGATTACGCGTGTCGGTTTGCGCGGGATCGCTCGACTGGGAGCGTGCCGTCGATCACGATGTCGTCACGCTCGCAAGTGGAATCTCGTACGTCGTGGGTGTCGCGTGCGAGGCTTGACTGGTGGTGACCGAGGTGGTGCTTGCTGATGGGACCACCATCTCGTTCCAGACGATGGGAGCAGGACCACTGGTCGTGGTTTGCAGCGGCGGACCCAGTACGACGTTCGAGTACCTGCTTGACGACCTGCAGCCGTTGGCGAGCGACTTCACGCTCGCCTTCCACCACTATCGCGGCAGTGGCCGTTCCTCGTCAGCGCTCTCAGCGTCGTACACATTCGAACAGCTGGCTCACGATGCGCACGCGCTGGCGGCGGCGCTCGGGTTCGACACATTCGACGTTCTTGCTCATTCCATGGGTGGCATGGTGGCACTGTCGACCGCGATCGAACACCCGATGTCGGTTCGCCGGATGGTGCTCATCGACTGTTCGCCCAGTGGAGTGCCGTCCCGGATGGCGATGCCCACCATCAAGGCGCTTGGTGTCCGGCGCCTCGGGAAGGTTTGCGGTCGAGCCGCGAAGTACGTGTTGTGGTGGCGTTGGCGCCCCGAGTCCGCAGAACGCACGCGTGCACGCTTCGCAATCATGGAAACCATGCAAGAAGGCGCACCCGAACATCGCGAGGAGGTCCGACGGCGAGAGGTTCTCGCCGACAATGACAACGCACCGCACCTCGAGCGGCACGCCTCCACCTTCGACGTCGTCGACCGGCTTGCATCGATCCAGACGCCTACCCTTGTCGTCTACGGAACCTTGGACGCTCCCTTCGTTGCCGGCTCCCGTCTGCTCCTCGACCACTTGCCAAACGCCGTTGAGGTTCGCCTCGCAGGAACCGGTCATCACCCACTCGTCGAAGACCACGATCACGTCATCGCCGAGATCCGCAGATTCCTCAAGAGTGCATGACCCACTCCCCGTACACGTACGGGCCACGTCGTCGAGCTTGTCCAAACGACACCCCAATCAAGGTCCGACGCTTGCAAGCTTCGCCCAGGAACAATCGGAACCCCGAATCCTCTTGGCGACGCACCGGCGATCGGGCACCATTGATTGGAAGTATGCAGTGCTCGGCTTGGGCCGAACTCGGTCACGTGGTGGCGGCCCGGAAGAGAGATTCTGCGTGCTGATATGTGTCGCTCGGCGGCTCGGGGTGGCGCGGGTCACGGCGCGTGAAGGCTGCGCCTACTGGGCGTCGCGTTGCTTGGCCCAGCGTCGTGACCATTGATCGAGTGGGTCGAGCGCCGATCCGAGGTCAGCGCCGAGCGCAGTCAGCACGTAGTCACCTTTGTCGTCCTTGGCGATGAGCCCGGCCGCGTGAAGTTCGCTCAGCCGCTCGTAGAGGACGCTCGAGGACATCTCGTCGCATCGCTCGCGCAGCGCTCGAGCGCCGAGAGGTCCGCTGCGAAGCTCCCACAACAATCGCAGCGCCCAGCGCCGGCCCAAGAGGTCGAGTGCGGCCATGAGTGGTCGCCCGGTTTGTGAACCGCGAACTGGACTGCCGGGTTGTGGAATGGGACGTGTCATCGTTCACCTTGCCGTTTCTGTAACCGAAACGCTACCGTCATCGCCGTTCCTGAAATCGAAACACAAGGAGATGCCATGGCACGAATCGCACCGGTGCAACCGCCCTACGACCACGACACTGGCGAGCAACTCGCAAAGATGATGCCGCCGGGTGCCGAGCCCATCCTGTTGTTCAGGACGTTCGCCAAGAACCTGCCGATGGCCTCCGCCATGGGGTCGTGGGGAAGCTACGAACTCAGCCGCCGTCTGTCGCTGTCGATGCGAGACCGCGAAATCCTGATCGACCGCACATGCGCCCGCTGTCGCTGCGAGTACGAATGGGGCGTCCACATCGCATTCTTCGCCGACCGGGCGGGCCTCTGTACCGAGCAGATCGCCTCGGTCACACACGGAAGTCCCGACGACGCGTGCTGGACCGACGAACGCGATCGGCTGCTCATCCGTGCTGCCGATGCGCTCCATGACCACGCCACCACCAACGACGCACTCCATGACCAACTCGTCGCAAAGTTCACGGAACCCGAACTGTTGGACATCTACAT
>DASQFE010000341.1:0-3980 GCA_035633295.1 Ilumatobacteraceae bacterium
ATGTTCATCGGGCTGTACGCCCCGTCGGAGCGCCAGCCGGAGTGGCCGTGGCCGGGCAGGTCGATTGCCAGGGTGGGCCGGCCGAGGCAGAGAGCAACCGTGTCCCAGGTGTGCGCGTTCTGCGCACCGCCGTGCACGAGCACCACCTCGGGCGCCGTGTCACCCCAGCGCAGCGCGCTGACCAGACGTGGGCCATCGTCGTCGTTGGCCACGATCGTGTCGATCCGTTCGACCACCGGCAGCTCGGCGACGGTGAGCGCGAACTCGGCGATGTTCTCATGGAAGAGGCCGAACTCGTCGTAGTCGATCACGGCGCTCACGTTGCCACGTCACGCCCGACCCAACCAATGCGGAACACTCACAATTGGGGTCAGACCCCAATTGTGAGTGCCGATCGCCGGTCAGGGTGATGCGGCGGGCGGGATCGTGGTGGTTGTCGTCGTCGTCGCAGCGCTCGTGGTGGTGGTGGTGGCCGGAGGCGTGGTGGTCGGCGGCACCGTGGTGGACGGCGGAACCAGCGTGGTCGTCGTCGTGGTGGTGCTCGTGGTCGACGAGGTCGTGGTCGAGTAGTCGGGGTCGATGCGGTTGAAGTAGGGCTTCTGGGCCCCGTATGCCTCGGGTTCCTTCACACCGTCGAACACGAAGACCTGGTCGCCGACCGCCACGAGGTCCTGGAAGGACGGCGACAACGACAACGGGATGCGGATGCAACCGTGCGAGGCGGGTTGCAGCGGCACGTTGAGCGCACCGTGCACGGCGATGCCGTAATTGAAATACACCGGATCCCACATGCCCCCGAGCGAACCCTGACGGATACCTTCGACCATTCGCTTGTAGTTGAAGACGCCACCCGGTGTGATCGACTTGCCGCATTCGCCGCGCACGAGCGGCTCGTCGCTCGGGTTGTTGTACTCGCCGGGGCTGATCGTGACCTCCTCGCACCAGTCCTCGTTGTCGCCACTCGACATGTGGCTGATCATCACGGGCACATCGTTGTGGAACACGGCGATGACCTGTTCGGGCAGGTAGATCTCGGTGTGATTCGGTGTTGAATTCGTGCGCCGGGGCTGAATCACGAACGGGTCCTGCATGTCGGTCCACATGTCGGGCGATACTGCGCCGGTCGGCTGGTTGAACGCCACGCCGAGCACGAGCTTCTCGTAGGCCCAGGTCGCGCGTCGGGTTTCGTCGCCGAAGTACCCGTCGACCGGGCCAGGCCAGAACCCGAGATCGGTCAGCCGCTGCTGGACCTGGGCGACGTCATCGCCGGCCATGCCCTTGGACAGGGTGCGAGCGAGCACCGTCTTGCTGATCGGCGCAGTGGTCTCGACCGTTGCGATCACGTCAACCGACACCGCCGGCACCGCCAACGCCACCGAGTCGGCCGAGACCGCAGGAGCCGCCTCGTCGCCACCGCCGCCGCCGAGCGCCACGCCGGCGACGACGACGATCGCAAGCAGGCCGCCTGCCGCGGCGGCGGGCAGCCACTTTCGGGCTTCGGGCGAGAGGAGAGGTCGTTCGTTCACGGATCAAAGGCGGCGTCGGGGGGTCCGACCGGCGGCAGGTGAGCACATGCTACCGACGTCGTGCGCGGTGGTGGCCGCGCCCCACCGCGTGTTCGCAACTGTTCAGTTCCGACAATCCCGCTCCATTCGGCGCACGTCAACGACGGTCGATGACCGGCTCGATGTTTTCGAGATCGCCGCGCAACTCCCACATCTCCTTGAGGATCGTGGTGATCACCGATGGCGAGCTCAGCGTCGACACGCCGCGGGTGCGCGGGAAGTAATCGACGCCGAACTGCAGCATCTCGTAGCCGAGCCTGGTCGCACGAATGACGAGTTCGGCATCGATGAACGACCCCTCGCTGCGCAGTTCAACATGGTCGAACACCCGTGCCCGGCACAGCTTGAACGCGAAATTGATGTCACGGGCCTTGACGTCGAACAGCGTACGAATCAACAGGTTGTAGGCGAAGGTGTACACCGACCGCAGGTACCCCTCGCCGGTGCGGTCGAAGCGGTAGGCGCTCACGATGTCGGCGTCGTACTCGCGCAGGAGGCGCACCGCACGCGGAAGCTCATACATGTCGAACGGCAAGTCGGCGTCGGTGTACAGGATCAGGTCGCCGGTCGCTGCGGCGAACCCGGTCTTCATCGCGCCACCCAACTTGCGATTGACCGGGTGGCGCACCACGCGTACCCGAGCATCCTCGATGGCGAGACGGTCGGCAATCGCCGCGGTGGAGTCCGTTGATGCGTCGTCGACAACGATGAGTTCGTAGTCGCCGATGTCGCCCGACTCGACCAGTCGCTCGCACGCCCGGCGGCCGGCCACCAGTGCGCGTTCGACGTACTCCTCCTCGTTCCACATGGGATAGAAGATCGAAAGCTTCTCGAACGGCTCGCCGAGGGTCACGTCCACAGACATTGCGCCGCAGGGTAGCTGGCAGCGACCGCAGCCCGGCCTCGCCCCGACGCGCGACAACGCGGCGCCGATGCGCAGCGCAACGGCGCCCGCCACCCCGTAGTGTTCAGCGCCGTGTCGGATGTGGAACCTCCCAACGCGTTCGCGCCTCCCGGTCTGTTGGGGTCGGGTCCGGACAGACCAGATGGTCTGGGGGTGGCGGGCGCTCGTGTGGCTCGATCCGGTGAACTCACGCCGGAGTGGCGGATGGCCGTACTCGTCACATGGGTCGGGGCGTTCCTCGCGTACTGCGCCGTCTGGAAGGCCAGCGAAGAGATCGGGATTGCCACGTGGTGGCTCGGGCCACGCTCGCATCCCCAACCGATCTACATCCGGCTCATCCCGTTCGCCGTCATCGGGCTGTTCGGCACACTCGCCGGCCTCAGTGTCAGGCGGCTGCCGTGGATCAGCCTCGCCGGCTCCGGCGTGCTCGCCCTGATCGCCATTCCCGATCTGTCACGTTCGGGTGGCCTGGCCGCGATCGAGTTCGCAATCGCCGGTGCTGTTGCGCTGGTGTCACTCGGATCGTTCACCGGGATGTACCGGGCTGCGCCATCCGACGCCGACCGGTAGCGTCGTCGCCCATGCCCGACACGTCGTCCAGCGGTTCTGCCTCCAACGCGAAAGTCCTGATGTCGCTGCCCGTCGGCGAACGGGTGGGCATCGCCTTCTCCGGTGGCCTCGACACGTCCGCCGCCGTTGCGTGGATGCGCGACCGGGGAGCAATCCCCTACACCTACACCGCCGACCTCGGCCAGTACGACGAGCCCGAACTCGACACCGTGCCCGAGCGAGCCAAGCTGTACGGCGCCGAAGAGGCTCGACTCGTCGACTGCCGCGACGAACTCGTCCGTGAGGGGCTGATTGCGCTGCAGTGCGGTGCGTTCCACATCACCACTGCGGGCAAGACGTACTTCAACACCACCCCGCTCGGTCGGGCGGTCACCGGCACGTTGCTGGTGAGGGCCATGCACGACGACGGCGTCGATGTGTGGGGCGATGGCTCCACCTACAAGGGCAACGACATCGAGCGTTTCTACCGCTACGGACTGCTCGCCAACCCGAACCTGCGCGTCTACAAACCCTGGCTGGATCCGAAGTTCATCGAGGAGCTCGGCGGCCGCAAGGAGATGTCCGAGTACTTGAATCGCGCGGGTTTCGGCTATCGGATGAGCACCGAGAAGGCGTACTCGACCGACTCGAACCTGCTGGGCGCAACCCACGAGGCGAAGGACCTCGAGTTCCTGGACAAGGGGCTCGGAATCGTCGAGCCGATCATGGGCGTCGCGTTCTGGCGCGATAGCGTCGCCGTCAAGCCGGAGTCGGTGAGGGTGCGCTTCGACAAGGGGCGGCCGGTCGCGCTGAACGGCGTGGAATTCGGGGATGAAGTCGCGCTGGTGCTCGAGGCCAACGCGATCGGCGGCCGGCACGGTCTCGGCATGTGCGACCAGATCGAGAACCGCATCATCGAGGCCAAGAGCCGCGGCATCTACGAGGCGCCAGGCATGGCGCTG
>DASQFE010000342.1:0-4040 GCA_035633295.1 Ilumatobacteraceae bacterium
GGCGCTGTGCTGTCGCACTACGTCGTTCTCGCCGGACGCGGCCTGTGCTTTCGCCCCCTGTGTGACGTAGGTGTCGGCGCTGTTGCCGACCGCTGCGGCCGAACCGGTTGCGATGGATCCGTCACCACGAGCGTCGGAGCCCGAGTTGAGGGCGTTGTCGCCGCTGTTCGCCATCGCCCCACCGATGTTGAACACGATCGAGATCTGCACGATCTCGGCCGTCGCCTCGTCGCGGAGATCGGTGACGACACGTTGCCCGATGGCAGTGGAATCGCTGCTTCCGACCGCCGAGGCAGATCCAGTACCGAGGTCCGTTGCCGGAGTTCCGCTCGGCCGATCCGACGATGCGTCGGATGTCGACACGTTGTCACCCGTGTTCGCGACGCCAACCTGGATCGACTCGATCTCGATGTCCTGGACCACAAGGTGGTCTGGTTCCGGCTGTGCCTCGATTGGTTCCGGGGGCACCTGGACCGGTTGCGGTGGTGGCTCAACCGTCGGCGCCCCGATCGGTTCCGTTGTCGTAGTGGACGTGCCCTCGTCAATGGAGGGGACTACATCGTTTGCGATTGTCGGAGCGCTTGTCACCACCGTGATGATCAACGTGGTGCAAATCGCCGCCAATCCGTGTCGCGTTTTCACTCGTCCACCTTTGCTCGCGTTGTGGCCCGACCTTCGACAGCTGAACCTCGGGAATCACAGCAGGGCGGGTGGCGTCGGCCACCCGCCCTGCTGCCCCATGCATCAGCCGATCACTAGTCAGTGACGGTGGTGCTGGAGTTGGTGCTCGTGTTGGTGCTGCTCTGTGTGACCGTCACCGTCGCACTGTTCGACGACGTGGCCGCACCGGTGGTCATCGAGTTGCCGCCGCTCGACGTGTTGGCCGACGTGGCTGCGTTGGCCGACGATGCATCGCCGCCAGCACCGCCAGTTGCGGTCACCGCTCCTTCGACGTCATCGCACACTTCGGGCTCCGCCGTCGCATCGCCACCATTTGCCGCACTGCTTGCGGTCTGCATGGTGGAGTTGTTCTGCGACGTGGCGACGATCTGCCCGTTGCCGCCACTGTTGGCCCACGCGTCCTGGGTAACAGACACGCTCGCATACGCTCGCTGCTTCACGTCGGAGTCGGCGTCGGCTGAAACGTCGGCGTCATCGTCGTCGGCGGTGGCCGAGGCGGTGTTGTCCGATTCGTTGTTCTGAGTTTGGCCGACGGATGCCCCAGCCGTGTTGCTGGCACCCGCAGCCCCGGTGCCCATCTGGTTTCCGCCGCTGGAGTTGTTCGACGAACCGGACCCGTTGGCAGAGTCCGCACCGCCACCGTCGCCGCCGGTGGCGCTCACGTCACCCTCGGCTTCCTCGGCCAACACGATCGTCGATGCCCCACCGCCATTTGCCTTGCTGTCTGCATCCTGATCGGTCTCGTTGTACTGCTCACCCATCACGATCTGGCCGTTGCCGCCACTGTTGGCCCACGACTTCCCGCGGATGGTGACATCTGCCTCGGCCTTCTGATCGACGTCGGAATCGGCGTTCGATTCGGTCTCTCCGCCGCACTTGTTGCAGTCGTCGCCGTGGCCGTCGCCGGAAGCGAGTGCGCTCCCTGCGAGCGGCATGGCAATGAGGCCTGCCGTCGCAACGGCGATCGCTACTTTGCGCCTGTATGTCTTGAACATTTCGGAATCCTCCTGATGATGGTTGCGGATGCACACCGACCAGCGTCCGAGTTGGATCCGCCACGACGTGCCTTCTTCTCTTACCCAGTGTCAAGGATTCGTATTCGTTTTTCTTGCAACTGCCTCGCTTGGCTCGACACAGTCGCAACCGAGGTCGCAGGCCAGGGGCGGCTGACCGGTTTGCTGGAGCGGGACCATCGGGAGGATGACGCGCAGCACAACAGCTCAGTCATGTGTTGGCACCTGTCTGACGGAGGTGGCTGGGGCACTGGTCGACGGGTCGCAGGAGGACGAGCGCCTGCACTGATCGCCCTGCCGGTCGCCGTGGTCGCGTATGGGTTCCTGGCGCGGTCGCGGTTCGGTCAGGAGTCTGTCGCCGGCGTCGGCTGAACGTCACACGGTGCCGGGTCAAACGTGACGCTTGCGCCCGGTCGGCCGGTCGACCGGCACGGTCAGGCCGGTGGCACCGAGCTGTCGGAGACCCAGTTGCCGTGGAACCCGTACGGCACCCGCTGCGGGAGTTCGATGCGGGCGACCTCCGGAGCAGTGATGTCCGCGGCATCGAGGATGCACAACTCGCTCGTCTCGGTGGTGGCGTCGTACACCACGGTGAGGATCCAGCAGTCGTCCTCGGCCACGCCGTCGGCCTTCGGAACCACCACAGGTTCGGCGCCGCCTCGGCCTCGTCCGAACTCATGGGCCTGCGTCGTGCCCTGCTCGACGTCGATCTTGATGATTGCCCCATGGAGGTTCTCGGCGCCCGGCGTCACCTCCGAGGTGTAGCCATAGCGATGCTGCTGCAGGCCGACGTTGGGGTTGTGGCGAGGGAACTCCTGCGGGCGGTCGTCGATACGGGTCTCGGTGACGCGCCGGGCGACCGGGTCGATGACCCATCGGTCGAACGTCGGGAGGTCCTCCCCGAAGGGACCGGTGAAGTCGGAGACCATCATCGTGTCGTACCGGCACACGTCGACCACGACGGTGCCGTCGGGCGCGTCGTATGCGTTGAGTGGATGGAACACGAAGCAGGGGTTCACGTCGCACCAGATGATGTCGTCGGCGGTGCCGTCGCGGGGGAGGAGACCGACTCGGGCAGCACGATCGGGATTCCACGCGAACGGGAAGCTGAAGCCCTTCGCAATCACATCGAAACTCACGGTGACCGGCAGGTCGTACACGATGGCGTAGGTGGGCGTGAGTGACATGTCGTGCACCATCGGCATGTCGGCCACGGGGATGTCGATGGTCTTGGTGACGCGTCCGTCGCCACCGACGACGACGTAGTTGATGTGGTCGATGAGATCGGGCCAGTGGTAGCTCATGGCGTGGAGTTCGCCGGTGGCGGGGTCGTACTTCGGGTGCGCGCTGAAGGGACCCGTCAGCGTGTCGTGGAAGCGGTTGACGCCGAGCGAGTTCAGCTCGTAGTCGAGTTCGACGGGTGGGTTGCCGGCCTCGACCATCGCCCAGGTGGTGCCGGCGAAGCCGCCGACGTTGGTGTTCGGGCCGGAACCTCCGGCAGCCGAGACGTACCGGTTGCGGTACCACTCGGCTCTGCCGCCGCGCAGGCGGACACCGTGAACCATGCCGTCGCCAGTGAACCAGTGGTGGGTCGCCGGGTCGGCGACGGAGCGAGGGTTGGGCCCATTGTGCAACCAGCGTCCTTCGAGTTCAGCAGGGATCGTGCCGGTGACCGGGAGGTCGAACTTCGTCACCTCTCGCTCGACCGGAGCCATGTTGCCGAGGAGATACGGATTGCTTCGGGTGGGCGGGAGCGTGTCGGTCACTCCAAGAGTCTGACCCCGAAGTGAACAGTTGTCAACATCCAACGGTGCCGGGTCAAACGTGACGTTTGGAGCGAGGTCAGTCTTTCGGTTGGACGGCGCGCAACCCGGCCCAGGCAAGGTCGGCGACGACTTGGGCGATCTCGTCGGGGTCGAACTCGTCGCCGCGCTGGACGAGCAGTCGGCTGGCGCCTTCGGCGAGGCCGACGAGGGCGTGGGCCAACGTGGTGCGGTGGCGCTCGTCGATGTCGACGGCGATCAGTGGGGCGACCGCTTTGGCGGCCTCGGCGGTGATGCGTTGCACCGCAGCGTTGAACTCGTCGTCGCGGCGTGTCCCCGAACCGAACAGGAATCGAAAGCCGTCGTGATCGTCCGACACCCAACGGAAGTAGGCACGAAAGCCCAGTTCGGTCTGGCTCTTGCCGTCGGTTGCTTCGGCGGCGGCCTTCGCGATGTTGGCGAGCAACCGATTGCCGACCTCGTCGATGAGTGCCTGATACAGGTCACGTTTGGAGTCGAAGTGCTGGTACAGGACCGGCTTGGTGACCCCGACGGCGTCGGCGACGTCGTTCATCGAGGCGCC
>DASQFE010000343.1:0-2307 GCA_035633295.1 Ilumatobacteraceae bacterium
TCGACCGGACCACCGTCGCCGGCGTCAGCGACGGCCAGTTCTTCGTCACCCGCATTGACCAGCACGGCCGACTCGACACGAACTTCGGATCACAGGGCATCACGCTGATCTCCTTCGCCGGGCCCGGGCCGGACGGCGCCAGATCGATGGTCGCCGATGCCGACGGTCGACTTGTCGTCGCCGGCTACGCCTTCGGCACGACATACACGTTCGCGCTCGCACGCCTGTCGTCATGACCACCGAACGACGAAAGAACCACGTTGACAGGCATCACACGCGAGTGATCCGATTCGGCCAATTGGTGATGGCGATGGTCGGGGTCGGATGCGGCGACTCGACAACGACGATCACAGTGACGACGGCGCCGTTCCCCGCCGACTCCACCTCGTCGACGTCGGGACCGGCCGACACCGGCGACGTCACGGTTCAGGTGTTCTTCACACCCACCGAAGCCGTCCAGACAGACTGCACCATCACCTCGCCAGTGAACCGGACTGTCCAAGGCCCCGACGTGCTGGCCAACACCGTCACCGCGTTGCTCGCCGGTCCGACCGCAAGCGAACGCGAGACCGGCCTGCAGAGCTGGTTCTCTGCAGACACCGCCGACGCGTTGCGGTCTGTCGAGATCGTCGACGGAACCGCCTACATCGACTTCGACGACTTCAGGATCAGCCTGAGCGCAGCGACGACCTCATGTGGGTCAGCCATCTTCATGAAGCAACTCGAACGCACCATCGAGCAGTTCCCGAACGTGGAACGCACGCTCTACTCCTTCGACGGCGACGTCGAGGCCTTCTACGAATGGATCCAGTACGGGTCGCCGCCGAACTACTCCACGCCCACGCCATCAACCACTTCATAGGGAAGTGCCACAAGTTCTGTATTGCTCCGCCGATCTCATTCGCGATATCACTGAGTGCCGCTCTGTAATCCCGCCTTGCGACGTGTCGCCGTCCACCCGGGAACCGGCGAAGTCGTTCAGGCCGGGCACGTTGAGGTGCCACACGTGACGCGATCACCGAAGATCGCCGGTTCGGCGTTTGGCCACCGGGATTATGCGATGTGCGACTTGGGCCGTGATGCGGCGCGAGTCCTCGCCGCGCTACGGGGTTACGGGGTGGGCGTTATCGAGTGCCCTCGAACGGCTCGAGCCCCGGGAGCTTCTGGGCATCTCCCCGGTTGAGATGCCCACAGTGTCATTGGCAAGATAGTCAGTTCCCAAATACAGCGACGAGCAATAGAAACCCGACAAGAATAACCCCAGTTACAATCACCATGACACGCGATTCGATCGGGAATGGTTCACGCATCTTTGGCCACGTCATTGGATAAATCCGTCTGGCATAGAACGACGAAGCGGCGAAGCGATAGAACAAGAAGAACACGAATGCCACGCCGAAGGCGAGTCCAACGAGGGCGAACTCTATTGCCTCCATCCGGACGTCCACCCGCCGAACGATTGCTGCTTTGCCCACCAGGTGTGACCGTAGGACACACTTCCGCCGGGGGAACCGACGAGCCGATGCCTGCAGCCGGTTCCCAGAAGCCACGAGAGCTCCGACAGGATTCGACACGCTGACGCGTCGGCACAGCCCCGACGGTCGAAGTTCTCCCGCACGTGATCGCTGAGGCGCACCACCGAAGTGCGCCACTCACGTTGGTAGTAGCCGTCGGTTCGCCACGCTGGGTCTTCGGGCACCACTTCTTCGACTGATCCTGGTGGTGGTTGCCGAGCCTCCTGAAGCAACGCGACATCAGCGTTGAACTGGCGCAGGTCGTCCCAGAAATGACCACCCGCCATGTTCCAATCCAACAACCGAATCACAGAACAATACTCGCATACGCTTCGCCGCCGTTTGACTGCCGTCGCACGTCCGGTCGAGGACCGGCACGTGAGACGGGATCACCAAGCGCCGCGCACGGCACGGACGAGCACGAAGTCGTTCGCCTGGGGTCCCCCTATCGGACGGTCGCGAGCGTTATCCGGTCCTCTTCGCTGGTTGGGCTGAATGCGGCTGTGGGCGGTGTTCGAGGGTCGCCTCGTCGGGATCATGGAGCGGCGAGGATTGCTCGCAGCGCGTCGATCTGGTGTGCGAGGTCGTCCTCGTCGAGGCGAGTGGACGCAGCCCACGCCTCCGCTGGCAGGGGCATCGAGGGGGCCGGATCGGGGTCGTGGCGCGGAACGATGTGCACGTGGACGTGGGGATCCTGGTTGCCCAGGATTTGGAAGTTCAGGTGGATGGGTCGATACACGGCCTCGATGGCTTCGGCGACGACTCCGATCTCGGCCCAGAAAGCGGCGTGCTC